>CAZYJD010000010.1:0-40829 GCA_964647785.1 uncultured Chitinophagaceae bacterium | reverse complement strand
TTCAAGCCAACTGTTGCCTTCATTGCAATTTGATTAAAGTTATGAGGGACGGCCAAGGAAGGATCGGGGTCAATGATCCAAGCAGGGGTATTTGACTTCAAAGCGAAAACGAGGGAAGCAGCTGGATAAACAGAGAGTGAGGTGCCCATTACCAAAAACAAATCGGCCATCTGAACATGTTGAATGGCTTCTTCCATTGCAGGAACTTCTTCCCCAAACCATACCACATGAGGTCTCAGTTGATGGCCATCCTGGCAATGTTCTCCCCAATTGAGCGAGGCACCCTCAATGGGGTAAACTTTTCCTGTTGGTCCGCACGAACGTGCCTTTCTAAGTTCACCATGCAGGTGTAATACTTGCTTTGCGCCTGCGCGTTCATGCAAATCATCAATGTTTTGTGTGATGATTTTTAAGTCGAAGTTCGCTTGAAGCTGCGCAAGTAACTTGTGTGCCGCATTGGGTTGTGCTTGCAGCAATTGCTTTCTTCTGAGATTGTAAAAGTGAAGCACTTTTTCCGGGTCTTTTTGCCAGGCTTCAGGAGTGGCCACTTCTTCAATCTGGTATTGTTCCCAAAGGCCATTGCTGTCTCTAAAGGTAGCCAAGCCACTTTCAGCACTCATGCCTGCCCCGCTGAATACAACAAGTTTCTTTTTCATGTCGTAAAAATAATGAGCGTGTGAGTGAAGAACATCGTGCTACTTTTGCCGGGCATATTTCATGATCAGGTATTTTCAACTTCATCAACTAAAACTAAAGAAGCTTTTACAGCTGAGTATTCCGCTTATTGCGGGTCAGTTGGGCTTGGTTTTCATGGGTTTTTTCGACAACCTCATGGTTGGCAAGTTGGGCCATATTCCCTTGGCTGCGGTTGGCATTGCCAACTCGGTATTTTTTTTGGTGAGTATATTGGGCATTGGTATTTTGCTGGTGATATCAACCCTGGTTGCCATGCGATTGGGCAACGGGCAGGAAGAGCAAATCCCATCATTGCTGCGATCGGGCATGTTCATCAGTCTTTTGCTTACGGTTCTTTTGGGTGCCGTGCTTTTCTACATCAGTTACCATTTTGAGTTGATGCATCAACCGGAGGAGGTGGCGGCTATAGCCGGTCCTTACATGCGTTTACTGGCGCTCAGTCAATTGCCCATGTATATGTATATGGCGGCCAAGGGGATTACCGATGGCTACGAATTGACCAGGGTTTCGATGGCAGCTACGCTCAGTGCATTGCTATTGAATATATTTTTGAACTGGCTGTTCATTTTTGGCAATTGGGGTTTTCCGAGATTGGAGTTGGTAGGCGCCGGGGTGGCTACTTTGTTGAGCCGCATATACATGGCTGTTTTCGTGCTCTTCTTCATTTGGAAGTCGGCAAGGGTTCCGGTTACGGGCCGCCAAATATTCAGATATCGCCGTTCGCTTGATTTGCTTCAAATGAAAGAAATTCTCCGGCTGGGCGTTCCCTCGGGGTTCCAATACTTCTTTGAAGTAGCAGCATTTGCAGTTGCGGCAGTCATGGCCGGTTGGATAGGAGCGAAATCGCTCGCAGCCCATCAGGCGGCCATTACCCTGGCATCGGTAACCTATATGTTTGCCACAGGAATTTCGGCAGGTGCCAGCATATTGGTAGGGGCAGAATTTGGGAAGAACGATCTCAAAGCTGCCGGTCATTACGGAAAGCTGGCACAATTGGTTATTCTGAGCTGCATGCTCATTTTTGGGCTGCTGTTTGTGTTATTCAGCGAATCATTGGTGGGTCTGTTTGTGTTCGATCCAGTGGTAACAGACATGGCCATTTCGCTCATGCTTCTCGCTGCAGCTTTTCAGATTTTTGATGGTGTACAAGCTGTTAATCTCGGCATTCTCAGAGGCTTGGAAGATGTGAATGTTCCGCTTTGGATCACCTTGTCTGCCTATTGGGTGATTGCAATTCCTTTAGGTTATTGGCTTGGAATCTCGATGGATTATGGCATTTTTGGCATATGGATAGGATTAACAAGCGGTTTGGTTATTACGGCTACCTCGCTCAGCATAAGGTTTTACAATCGATTGCGCAAACAATAGTATGCATAGGATTCCTATTGCTTCCCATGCACGGCAAAGCCCAGCGTTCGGGGCTTGAGTTGGCTGTTAGCCCCGGGATTTCCTTTTCACAAACATCTAGCGCTTCGGCCGGGATAT
The DNA here is from genome assembly GCA_964647785.1 of uncultured Chitinophagaceae bacterium. Classification (GTDB taxonomy): domain Bacteria; phylum Bacteroidota; class Bacteroidia; order NS11-12g; family UBA9320; genus CAZYJD01. Next base: position 38,648 of record CAZYJD010000010.1, on the reverse strand, counting down.
CGCTCGATTCTGTGAAAGCAATGAATACCGCAAGGCCTCAAGCTTCTTATCATCTGCTGTGGAATGCATTTATCAAGCGAGATTTAAGCTTGCAATTTGGATTGAGTTTACAGAATCGCATTGCCAGAAGATTTCGAGAAGACTTGCAGTTTCTCGATGTCATCCATCCCCAGGTTGGGCAAATTTTTGAACTCTCACAAGCTGCCACAAAAAATGTGAGATATGATTACCGCTACCGTTATTTATCCTTTCCCGTGAATGTCATGTACAATATGACCCCAACCAAGCTGAGAAATCGATTTGAACACTTTGCCTATCTTGGGTTACAACCGGAGTTTTTGATGGGGCATGACCTTTTGGTGGATTTGGAAGGATTTAGCATGCGGGGTCAGGGGCGCTTTGTGGTGAATGATACCACCATTGAAGCAAGAAAGATTAACATTGGATTATCTGCCGGTTACCGCTTTGTGCTTCCAATCGATCATTCCCTGAACATTGCTCTGCAGCCGCATATAGCATTTCCTTTGCTCAGTTCCGGACTCCAACCGGTGGCCGACCGAATTTATGTATTATCGGTCATGTTCGGACTCAATTACAACTTTTAGGCTTGAAGTGGTGCGGCAAATACATTGCGCAAAACAGCCAAATGATTGGTTGAATGCAATCAACGAATCAAGTGAATGGAACCGCTTTTAGAATCGGTAACCCAGTTTCCTGCAATAGGCGTCTGGAAAATTAACTCGTAGTAGTAGACCCCTTGCGGCAAGATTTCTCCTTGGGCATTTTTGCCATCCCAAACGGGCATCTGATCTGATTGGTACAGAATCTCCCCCCACCTATTGAATACTTTGAATGAAATGGGTCTGAAGTTTCCTTTCGGAATGAATAATTCATTGAGATTATCGCCATTGGGTGAAAAGGCAGTAGGCAGAAGCACCCCGCATGCAAAAGCTTCCACTTCTACATTTTTCGATGCGCTATCTTCTCCACAATCATTGCTGGCCACCACCCAGTAAGTACCGCTTAATTCCACCCTAAAAGTAGGGTTGGTGCTTCCATCCTGCCAGCGATAGGTTGCTTTTGGGGTGGTGACATCCAATACAAAACTATTGCCGCCGCAGATGGTGGTATCTCCTCCCAAATTCAAGTTTGGAGCGGGTATTTCTTCGATGGAAATTTCATCGGTATAGCTGCAGCCCTGTTCGGTGGCTGTTCCTTCATATATCCCACCTTTGTTAATGCTGCGCATCTGGGTATTGATTCCATCATTCCAGGAATAAGTGGTGGCATTCACGTCAATTTTCAAATCGATCTGAGATCCTTGGCAAAAGAAGGTGTCTTTTCCGAGGGAGAAAATCGGCAGGGGAATCACACGGGTGGTTTCCTTAGCGGTATCTCTACAATTACCAATCACCACAATGTAGCCCACTTCAATGAGGCCGGTATCGGAGGGGGTAAAACTGGCATCAATGGGGTTAACGCCCAAGCCGTAGAAGGTTCCTCCACTCAGATTGGGCGTAAGAACACTTGGGTCATCTCCTTGGCAATAGCTGTTTTGCAGACCGGTAAAACTGTTGTCGGGCTGCTCAAAAACCTCCACCTTCCTCTCCAAGGTATCTCGGCATCCAATGGCGTCTTCCGCTTCCAGCCGAACAGTGAAATTGCCGGAGTTGGTGTAGGTATGATTCACCACATTGCCAAGATCACTCTGACCATCACCGAAAAACCAGTCGTTACGCACAGCGCTAGGGGTTCGGTTTTCAAACACAAAATTATTGGGATAAAGGCATAGTGCCGTATCGCTGAAAATAACGCTGTCGCTATCAATAGGGCCCGGACGCACATCAAGGGTAAAGAATGCCGAGTCTGAACATCCTTCAACTGAATTGTTATTGGTTACAAAACGGGTGGTTACCAATTTTACATTGTACACCCCCGGATTTTGGTAAATGCGAAAGGCATTATATCCGGTGGCTGAAGCCCCATCTCCAAAATCCCAACTGTAATTGGTACGGTCCACATTGGTGCCTATGGATTTTGGCAAAGTGCTGTTTTGAAAAAAGTAGTAATTACTACCAATGCACTGGATGGAATCGATGTCATTGCGCAAGGCAAATTTTACGCCTGCTGCGGGTACTACGGTATCTCCCTTACTGGTGGTATGTCGGCAACCACGGGCAGAAGCCGTAAGCTTCACCTGATAAACGCCCCCATTGAGATATACATGCGTGGGGTCATCGGTGGTTGAGGTGTTCATGTCGCCGAAATTCCATGAATAGTTGAGGGTGATATTCTTGGAGTGACTGCTGTTGTTGGTAAAGCTGAAGCTATTTCCTGTGAGGCACTGGTATTGGTCATTGATGGTAAAATCTGCCGAAATGTCTTCTGTGTTTACTGAAATTTCAGGGTAGCTTGTATTCAGGTGTTGAAAGCTGGTTCCTGATCCGTTCAATTCGATGACAGCAAAATAATAGGTGCTGTTTTTATCCAGATTAACCACACGAACTTTGTTGCCATTGCCGCGGTAAACGATGTAAATGTCTGTACCCAATCGCGAACCTGATCCAAAAGTGTCTTTGGCAAAATAGAAGGTGTTATCAACCGGAAAACTATTGATGCTATTGGACTTTCTCGCCAACACCATTCGCTGTGAACCGTCACCGCTGGTCCAGCTCAGCTCCAGCTCGTTGCAATAAACATTGCTCGCCTGCAAATTAGAAGATGCCTTGCTTGGTGTTTGGGCATGGTTGAACAGGGGAAGAAAAAACAGCAGAAGAAAACTCCGGTGCATGTTGCAATTATACGCATAAAGGCCCTTAAAAAAGGGAAGCGTGAATTGATTCAACAAGTTCTGGGGCATAAAATTACCTTGAAAAAACCTTCTCAATTCAGGGGATGCTACTGAACCTTCCGAACACCCCGAGGGGCAACCACTGATTCTGACTGCTTTTCAGGGCCAACTCACCACATTCAATGTTCTTGGCTTTTGGGAAATGATACTCTAATAAGTTTTTGATAATGAGCGAACTGAAGCCCAGGGAGTAAGTGTTGATCAGAAAAAAATGATCTTTTGGGTGAAGAATGTTTTTCAAAACACCGAGCAAATGATCAATTTGTTCTTCTAGTTTCCAACGTTCTCCATTGGCTCCAATGCCATAGGCCGGTGGGTCGAGGATGATTCCGTTGTAAACATGTCCTCTTCTTGCCTCTCTTTCTGAAAATTTAAGGGCATCTTCTACGGTCCATCGAATATCTTTCAATGCAGATGCTTCCATGTTTTCTTTGGCCCAGCTCACCACTTGCCGCACTGAGTCGACATGAACCACATCGGCACCGGCAGCTTTGGCCGCGATAGAAGCGCCCCCGGTGTAGGCAAAAAGATTAAGCACCTTGGGTGATTGTATTTTCATTCTGCTGACCTGGTAAGAGATGTAATCCCAATTGGCAGCTTGTTCCGGAAAAACACCCACATGTTTGAAGGCTGTGAGTGAAAGCTTGAATTGCAGGTCGAGATATTTGGTTTCATACTTCAGTGCCCATTGGTCTTTCAATAAACCTGTTTTCTCCCATTGTCCCTTATGGCTTCCCTGGGGCACAAAGCGCGCATGTCGCAATTCCTGCCACTTTGCTTCAGAGAGTTTGGGCTGCCATACCGCTTGCGGCTCAGGGCGTTGCAATATGAATTGGCCAAAGCGCTCTAGTTTCTCAAACTTGCCGCAATCAATGAGCTCATAGTCTTTCCAGAACCTGGGGTAGAGCAGAGGAATCATTTCAGTATTTTTCATTCCACCACCTCCACTTGTTCGTCGGCCAGTGCGGGCAGATGCATCATTTTTAGCAATACCCTGGCCAGGGTAACCACATCTTTTTCACAGTACACCTTAATTCTTTCAAGATCTTTATCGGCGTAATAAACTTCTCGAACCATTGAGCCATCGATATCGTCTTTTGGGGTGGGTATATCAAATAAGGCGGCCAGCAATTCCAAAGAAGTGAAGCTCTTGTAGTCGCCAAATTTCCAAAGATCCATGGTGTCGATATGTTGCACTTCCCACGGTTTTTTCCCGGCCAGATTGAGTGCTGGGGGCAAAACAATTCCATGCACCAACATTCTTCGGCTCAAATAGGGAAAGTCGAACTCTTTGCCATTGTGTGCACACAGAAACTTGCCATTGCTGCTGTAGTTCTCTCTAAGCAAGACCGCCAGTTCACTGAGCAATTTGTATTCATCGTGACCATAGTAAGATTTCAGCCTGAAGTGCAACTTGCCTGACTTTTGCGTGAATAAGCCCACGGAAACACAAATCACCTTTCCAAATTCTGCATAGATGCCAGCTCGTTCGTAGAGCTCTTCGGGAGGCTCATTGTCTTTTGCCAGGCGGCTGGCTTTTTTATTCCAGAGTTTTTGCCAACGCTCCGGAAGGTCGGCGTAGTTCTCATGCTGAGGAACGGTTTCTATATCCAGAATGAGAATATCTTGTAGGCGCAAGTGTTCGAGCATGCTTCAAAGATAATTCGGTCGGCAGCCGAATCCAACTGCCATTCTGCTTACTTACCAGCTTCCGCTGGCACCCCCACCTCCGAAACTTCCACCACCAAATCCGCCCCCGAAACTTCCACCACCCCAGCCACTGCCGCCCACTGAGTTTCCGCCTCCTGTGCCCCAACCTCCCCAATAAACGGGACCATGCCAGCTTTTTCCGCTGTAAGTACGCCCGTTGTTTCCTCCTCTTCCGCTGATCACAAAGATGAAAACCACAATGATGACAATGACCACCCAAAGCGGAAGCCCCTGGCCCTTCTCTTCAATGCCTTCCTGCCGGTATTCACCTGCAAGCGCGAGAATGATCACATCAATTCCTTCATTGAGGCCCAGTGCGTACTGTTCTTTGCGAAAGTTGGGTTTGAATGTGGTTTCAATGATCCGGCGTGAAATGGCATCCGTAATTGCGCCTTCGGTTCCGTAACCAGTGTGTATGCGCACCTTCCTGTCGTCTGAAGCCAGGTAGATGAGCACCCCATTGTCTTTCCCTTCTTGCCCAATGCCCCATCTCTCTGCCAAGGCTTGGCAGTATTCAAAAATGGGATACCCATTGAGACTTTTTTCGGTAACGATGACGATCTCCGTAGAGGTGGAATCGTAATAATCGAGTAGTTTTTTATTGAGGTATATTTCCTGATCCGGGCTAAGTACTTCTGCCCAATCACTCACAAAACGCTGATGACCTTCGGGTGCTTCGGGCGGTTCTTTCGACCATGCTTGCAAGCCAATGACCAGAAGACATAAGAGCTTAAGAATCTTGCCCAAAACTGATTTCATTGCTGAGTTCGTTGTTGTTGTGGCCATTTGAAGGGAAGTGGATGCTCAATTTTTTACCAATGGCTGCAATTGCCAGCTGCAGTCCTTCAATAATCGCCTTTTGTTTAAAATGTGATAAGAGCAGTTCTTTTTCCTCTTCCCAAAAACCATCACCTACCTTATTGTGAATGCCCTGATCTCCCACAACGGCAAACTTGCGTTCATCCAGTGCCAGATAGATCAACACCCCATTTCGCTCTTCGGTTTCATGCATTTTTAGATGTGCAAAAATGTTTCTCGCCTTATAGAGGGCATCGGTTTTGCAATAACGGTCTATGTGAAGCCGTATTTCTCCTGAAGTGCCTTTTTCCGCTTCTGCAATGGCCGACTCAAGCAATTGTTCCTGCTCGGCCGTAAATGGTTGCCAACTGAACAATCCCATTAGGAGCCAAAATCAACATCAGGTGCCTCATCTGATCCGGCTTCTGCCTCAAAGTAAGGCCTGGTTTTAAAACCGAACCAACCGCTGTAAATGACCTGAGGAAACTTACGGATGTAGGCATTATGAGCTTTAACGGCTTCATTGTATCGGTCGCGTGCAACATTGATTCTGTTCTCAGTGCCCTCCAGTTGCGATTGAAACTCCAGAAAATTTTGATTGGCCTTTAAATCAGGATAACGCTCAATGGTAACGAGTAAACGAGAAAGAGCGCCGCTCAACTCACCTTGAGCTGCCTGAAATTTCTTCAAGGCATTCTCATCAAGGTTTGATGGATCAATATTGATGGCAGTTGCCTTTGAACGGGCTTCGATAACCTTGGTAAGTGTTTCCTGTTCAAAATCGGCATATGCCTTCACTGTTTTAACCAAATTAGGGATGAGATCGGCTCTGCGTTGATATTGATTCTGCACATTTGCCCAAGTTTTGTCTACCTCTTCGCGGGTATCAACCATTCGGTTGTAACCACAAGAACTTAAGAAGAGAGGGGCCAGAAGCAAAATGATAATGCTGAGTTTGCTGTGAACTATTTTCATGAAATTGAATTTGGATGTCAAACTTAATTGAGGCCGTTTCCAATTGCAAATAAAACCGACAATCAGCCCATTTTGTCGGCTCAATTGGCTGCGGCTTTTAGGCAAAAAATGGCTCGAGCTGGAATTGTTCCAAAAAGTGGCTGGTGAAAGCGCTGATGCTCTCATCAAATGCAACGCGCTTACCGAGTTCATGTTCAACAGAGGTGATGCCTTTGTTTTGTATGCCACAGGGAACCATTTTATCAAAAAAGCTTAAATCTGTTGCAACATTGATGGCCGCACCGTGCATGGTGATGTGGCGGCTGCTTTTAATGCCAATGGCCGCTATTTTCCGCTCGTTTTTACTGCCTGCATCAAGCCATACACCTGTATGTGACGCCAGACGGCCACCATTGATGCCATACTCATGGCTCAACCATCGTATGATGCTTTCTTCCAATTTATAAACATATTCTCGTATGCCTATTTTGATGGATTCCAGGTCGAGGATGGGGTAAGCCACCAATTGGCCCGGACCATGAAAGGTGATGTCGCCCCCTCGGTTTATACGGTAGAGGTCGGCACCCATCTCTTCTCTTTCATCTTTATTGATGAGCAAGTGTTCAATCTTGCCACTTTTACCAATGGTGTAGACAGGGGGATGTTCACATAAAATGAGATGGTGATATCCATTTAAGCCCTGCTTTTTGTAGGAAAGATTTTGGTTGAATAGCAATTCTTGCTTTTGCCATGCTTCACCAAAATCAATGGTGCCCCAGTTGTGAATTCGTATTTGATTTTTTTTAAAGGTCGACATTGGTGATGGATTCAATAAGATTTTCCCAACTAAATTTTGAACGTTCTAAAGATATATTTTTATTGAATTCATCAAAGCGATGATTGGAGAAAAAATCAAAGAGCTTGTTGCTGATTTCCTCAACATCAATCTCCGTTACATATCCAACTTTCTCATTAGGGACCAATTCGGCTAACCCGCCTACCCGCGTAACGAGCATGGGGATTCCATAATAGTATGCAATTTGGGTTACTCCGCTTTGGGTGGCATGGTGATAGGTTTGAGCCACGAGGTCTGAAGCGCAGAAATAGGCATTGACTTGTTTGTCGGGTATGAAGTGGTGGTGCCTGACCAGGGATTCTTCAAGATCGTAATTGGCAATGATATCTTCATACTCCTGCCCATCGGTGTAGAATTCTCCTGCAATGATTAGCTTGATGGGCAAAGCTCGGAGCCGGGGATCGGCAAAGGCTTTTAAAAGCAAATCGAGCCCTTTATATTTTCGAATGAAGCCGAAGAAAAGAATGTAGCGGTAGGCCGGATCAAGTTGCAGCTGTTTCAAGGCATCCTCCCTGCTCATTTCTGGGCCAAAACTGTTGTACAGCGGATGAGGATGGTATACCGCCGGTTTATTGCTAAATGCTTTGAGGTCATTTAACACCGCTCTACTCATGCTTAAAAAGCCATCGCAACCATTGATGAAATAACGGGTAAACAGGCGATCGCCTGGTCTTTTTTCGTGCGGTATTACATTGTCGGTGATTGCAATAATGCGCCTATGGCTGCGGTACTTCAATATTCGGGCAATGGTGCCCAAACAAGGCCCCATGAAAGGCAGCCAGTATCTGAAAATGACCAAATCGGGTTTCCATGCCCTGATTTTTTTCGCAGAACTGAACCAATTAAAAGGATTGATGGAATTGATGCAAACTTCAATGTGCAGGTTTTCCGGCGGGGGATCATCGCTGTATTGAGTGGTGCCGGGGAACAAAAAGGATGGATACTGCAGCGAAAAAGTATAAATGCGACAATCGTAACCTTGTTTCTTGAATTCGGTAGCCAGAATCATATTATAGGTGCTCAGCCCTCCTCGAAGAGGGTGGGCCGGTCCTATGATGGCAACTTTTTTCAAAACCCTGTTTTTTCCCCTATTAAATAGTGGTTTCGCTCACTGGCGCTTCTGGAAACCAATTCCCCAATAAAGCCGGTTAGAAACAGTTGTGTGCCGATGATCATGGCCAGTATGCCTAAAAAGAACAGCGGCCTTTCGGTCATGTGGTATTCTCCCCAAATGAATTTCGCAACAGAAAGGTAGGCTGCGATCACGAAGCCAACACCAAAACTGAGAATTCCCAATGAACCAAAGAAGTGCATGGGGCGTTTGCCGAACCGACTCATGAAATTGATGGTGAGCAAATCAAGGGGCCCATTGATGAAACGCTCAAGCCCAAATTTGGTGCTGCCGTATTTTCTGGCACGGTGTTGCACCACTTTTTCTCCGATTTTGCCAAAACCTGCGGCTTTGGCCATGACTGGAATATACCGGTGCATCTCTCCGTATACTTCGATGTTTTTAATCACGGCCAGTCGGTATGCTTTGAGGCCGCAGTTAAAATCGTGCAAGTGAATACCGCTCAAGCGACGGTTCACCCAATTATACAGTTTGGTAGGAATGGTTTTGCTCAATGGATCGTAGCGTTTTTTCTTCCAGCCACTGATCATGTCGAAGCCATCTTCCTTGATCATTTGATACAGTTCAGGTATTTCATCGGGGCTGTCTTGCAAGTCGGCGTCCATGGTAATCACCACTTCACCACTTGCCGCTTTGAAGCCTTCATTTAAACCGGCCGATTTTCCGTAATTGCGCATGAAGCGAATGCCTTTTACCTCGCTGTGTTTCTTTGAAAGACCTTCGATTACCCCCCAGCTTTTATCGGTACTGCCATCATCAACGAAAATAACTTCATAGCTGAAGCCATTCTCCTTCATCACACGCTCAATCCAATCGTACAATTCTGGGAGCGATTCTACTTCATTGAAGAGTGGAACGACAACGGAAATATTCATTTGCTTGTATTGAAGTTCAAAATTAGGCCATTCAGCTTCAAACCGTCAGTTCGTTGGCTCCCTTTTTAACATTTCTTACGGCCATTGCGGTTAAAAGGGCCATGATACTGAACCAAATCAAACCGAAAACCAGAGCAATCAACATCCCTTTCAATTGTTGGGGCTTACTGGCTTGTTCATCAAAGCGCGCCATGATCTTATCGACCTGTTCTTCAGAAAGTCCCCCTGCTTCAAGGCGTTGTAGCGTTTTCTCTTTGGTGATTTGCATGATGGTTTCTTGCATTTCAGGGGCTGCAGCCATGATGAGCGGGTTCGCGGCTGTTGATACCATCAGGCCAATAATGCCCACCAGAAGGGTGCTGGTGTAGGCGGCTCTGTAGTCCATGCCTTCGGGCCTTGTTTTGCGTTCTGCCAGACCGCCAACAATCATGAAAATGGCGGGCAATAGAATGTATGCGACGATGCTGAAAGTAAGGCCTACCACCAATTCGGGCTGATAGGCATACAACAAGAGAAAAAGGCCAATAGACGACAGACCGTAATAAAGGCCCCACCAAAATATTTGTGAGTTGAAGAAAGGTGTACGCATGGGTTGTGGTTTTTAAATCAATTCAGTGAAACTATCAGGCAATATAGCTGCATCGGTGTAGAAAGAGGAAATTGCGAAATAAAAGGCGGCCTGGTAACCATCGGCATCACTTTTTGCAAGCAATATTTCACGGGCCTTTTCTGTTTTCCCCACTTGGCTGAAAAACAAGGCAATGGGCAAGATGTCGGGTTCTTTGAGGCGTGGGTCGTTCTCATCTTCTATGATCAGCTTGAATGCTTCCGTGCCTTCTTCTATGGCATCCTGCATTTGATACAACGGCATGAAAAAATCCATATCGTCGCTTTCGCCAAATAATTCACTCTCGCTCACCATTTCCAGAAAATCGGTGATGGATGGTTTTTTACCCTCCTCCACACAGTCGAGCAGATACATGAGCAGGTCGAGAAGTTCAGTCCCTCTTTCATCTAAAACCCCCGGCCATACAGCATCATCTTCTTCTTGCTCGTTCATCCAGCCTATGGCAAACAGATCATAAAGCATTTCGCCATATCCGTTTTCAAGTTGGTGCTTTTGTATGTATGTTTCCAAGGCATCAGCCTCTGAGTGGCGAATGGCTTGCTCGAGTGCATCCATTCCTTGCCGGTACAAGGCTTTGACAGAATCATCGCTTGCACCGGTTTTTAGATGCCAGCCGTAAATCATGCCTTTTAGGCTGTTATCCAATAATGCAAGTGTCATGCTAAATGGTGTTGAAAATTTGTGATAGGCCCTTGTTCAAGATCATTTCGCATTTGCCTGTTAAGATCGTTCCAAATAAAGGGTGATTGTATGACTTACTCAAGTTGCTCTGATCGTTGTATGCCCATTGTTTTGAGGGGTTGAAAAGTGCCAATTCAGCTGCATTGCCTGTTTCGATGATTGGTTTGTGCTTGTTGAGCAATGCTGCGGGTTGCAGCGATAATGCCTTGGTCCAATTTTCTACCGAGATATCCTCTGCCAGGTATTGCATGTACAGGCTAAAAACCGTTTGCAGGTTGGTGTTGCCCGCTTCTGCGTAGTCGAACTCAAGTTGTTTATATTCAATATTCAAGGGCTGATGGTCACTCACCACTGCATCGATGGTGCCGTCATTGATCCCGGCAATGAGGGCTTTTCGGTCATGTTCCGTTCGCAGAGGAGGTTGGAGCTTAAACTGGCTGTTGTAATCCATGATTTCCTCTTCGGTGAAGCACAAATGCATGATGCTCACATCACAACTCACTTTCAGGCCATCAGCTTTTGCTGCTTTGATGAGCTCAACAGAACGCGCACTGCTGATATGGCTGAAATGGATACCTGCATCGCAATAACGTGCAATTTCAATCTCGCGTTGAATGGTGCTGAATTCTGCCAGTGCTGGAGAGAGCTTTAATCCGGTATGGATGGTGTTTTCACTTTCATTCACCAAGCCTCCATGGGTGAGGGTCTCATCCAAGGCATGCGATAAAACAAGGGCGTTGAATCCCTGGCAATACTGCAAAGCACGTTGCAGCAAACCGTGATCGCAATACGTTTGGTTTCCGTTGCTGAATGCTACTGCACCTGCGGTGTACATGTCGTATAATTCGCACATTTCAAGGCCCTCGAGGGACTGGGTTAAAGCCCCACAGGGCATTAAATCCACTGCCGATTTTGCTGCGCGATTGAACAGAAATTGTATAACCGATGAATCTCCTATCAAAGCGTCTTTGGAGGAGTGCGCCAAAACAGCGGTAAAACCACCGGCTGCTGCTGCATTCAATGCAGTTTCTACGGTTTCTTGTTGCTCCATGCCGGGCACCCTTACAAAGGTTCTTAGATCGGTCCAGCCCGGACTCAACCAACAGCCTGTTGCATCCACAACCATGGCTCGTTCCGCATGAAGTTCAGAAGAAATTTCGACGATTTTATCTTGATCGATGAGTATATCAACAACACGATTGTTCCAGATGGATCTGGGATCAATGACTTTGGCTCCTTTGATGAGCATTTGTCCGGATTGGGTTAAACCGTGCTTTTCCAAATACGCAACAAAATTATTTCAATTAGCAGAAATAGCAATGAAAGCGCCACGAAGTACGTCCATAATTGTTTGCCACTGGTGGCAAGGCGGATGCTTTCTCCCAGCACTTCAGCCTCGGAATTCATCAAATGATCTGTTGGCAAATCCCAAAGGGCAAGGGCTTCTTCATCACTGAGCAAGCCGGGGTCGCTTTCTTTTCGGTCGTGGTTCAAGGCCATCAGCTGTATCATATTTCCGGCTTTGTTCTGCAGTTTGAATACGCCGGCCTCATTCATCTGCGGATCAATTTGAATTTGGTTTTTTCCGACGGCTCCATTCAGTTCAGGTATCCACTCTGAACGCTCACTGCGCATGATTACATCGCCTTGCTGCAATGGTGATGAACTTGCCAGAGGAAATAGGAGGCCGGATTGGGTATGTGCATACAGCGGAATTTGCTGCGTTTGGGCAAGCCCAATGTTCAACATAATCGGCACGAATAAGGCATGGCGGTGCATGTTGCCCCATTCATCGCTCAGGGCCACAAATGATTGCAAAATGTTGCCTTTACCATGGGTCACATTGGCAAAAACCGGCAGGCCATTTCTGCTTTGCAAAGGGTAACTTTCAAGGGTGGAAGGATTCCCTAAGGCCTCATGAATTTTTTTTATCTGCGGAGCATTGATGTTTTCGGGCATCTTTTCAAACACCCCTCGGTACAGTGGGTGCTGCTGGTCTATCTGATCTGCTGTTTGATTGCTTTGCAGCACTTTCCCATAAGACCGGATTCCACACAGTTTTGAGAGTTCTGAAACATCGGTGTTGCCATTTGCTGCGGGAAAAATAGCCAAATGGCCGCCTTTGACAAGGTAGGTCTGCAAGGAAGCAGCCATGCCACTCGATATTTTTTCGAGACCTGAAAGCACGATCAATTCATATTGCCCCAAACCGGCATATTGCACATCCGTTTCCTGCACGCGGTTCAGCCGGTAAAATGAGTCTGTTTCGAATAACTTTTGGGCAAAGTTGCTGCTCTCTTTATTTTCAATGAACAGAATATTCGATGCAGCAGCTGAATAAAAACAGAAGTAAAGCTTGTCGTCAAAAACCACCGGATGGTCCATGATTTCTACCCGCCCTTCGATCCAACCGGTGTCATTGGTAGAGAATTTTAGTTCCGTCACCAGTTTTTCGCCCGCTTGTAAGTTCAAAGCGGTAACCGAGGCGGTGGTGCCATTGATCAAAAGCTTCAGTGATAAATCATTGACCGCTTCGTCTGAAAAATTACTCAGCGCTATGCCGGCTTTTAGCACGGCACCCCTTCTGAAAACAGGCTCTTCAAACCACAAACTGTCAATGCTAATGTTTCTGCGCAGGCTGCTTTTAACGGGTACGATAAAATATTCAATGAGGCTATCAGCTGTCGAGGGGGCTTCGGTGGTGTTGCATTTCTGCAAATCGCTTACCAAATAGGCCCTTCCTTTTTGTCCATGTCGGCGTGCAGCATTGTTGATGATTCGGTTGATTTCATCCGTGGAGCGAAACCTGCTGCTATAGTTGAGTTCATCCAGTTTCTGTTCGAATGTTCTCAGATCTGAAGGCCTTGCCGGAAGCTCATCATTGCTTATGAAATAAAGGGGGTGGTCTTTCGCCAGGGCACGGGCCATTTGTCTTGCTTTTTCTCTTGCCACGTCCAAAAGTGGCCCCTGCTCACCGCTGCTGCCCATGCTGAAACTATTGTCTACATAAATGTAAACCGGACGACCATTTTGGCTGTTGGCATTGCTGGAAAGCGGTATGTAGGGTCTGGCGAAGGCAATGATGAGAAAGGCCAGGGCCAAAACACGCATGATGAGGATGATCCAGTGCTTGATGTTCCTTCGTGCACGGCTCTCCTGCAACACTTCTTTAAGAAAGTGAACATTGGTGAATAGCAGCTTCCGATACCTCCTGAAATTGAAGAGATGAATCAAGAGCGGTATGGCTAGCAAGCCAAGTGCCCATAACAAAGAAGGATAGGCGAAAGACATCGCCGCGAATTAACTAAAAATGCAGCAACTCTTTGGCACTTTAATGTTCAGGGATGGTCAGGATCGCAGCAGGTATCCAAGGGTAGCGGTAAGCCGAAAAGTGGTAACCTCATCGGGCAGACTAATGCCTTGGTTGATGCCAATATCGGTGTTGATATCGAAAACAAATTTGAACAGATCCAGGCCTGCACCAATGCGAATTGAATTCAAACTCTTTTTAAAATCTTCCTTGAAATTATCTCTGCTCACACTGCCTGAAAGGAATAAGCTGGTGTTGAGCCCCCCTTGTACCCTTAAATTCAACACTTTTGTTTCTGTGAATTTATAGCCAATCATGAGTGGAATGGAAAAATAATGGCCCTCAACCGTTCCTGTTCTGCTTACTGTTCCTGAAAGCGTATCGAGCTGTGCTTCAAAGGCAAAGTAATTGTATTGTGCACCAGGCTGGAAAAACACGCTTTTTCCCATACGAAGGTCAATGCCGGCAGAAACGCCTCCTTTAAAATTGGTAAAATCCTCTAAGGTGGAGGTATAATTGGCTCCTAAATGGGGGCTTGCATTGAACCATTTTTTATTCGAATCTTGGGCATGTACCGATGCAACAAGCCCGATGAATACCAACAAGGATAAAATCGTTTTCATGCTGCAAAGCAATTGTATTGTGCGCCCATTTCAAATGACTTTTGTTAGCCCACCATTAAATGGGTGTCGGGATATTGGTATTTGTGTTCGTATTTGGCGGGGGCACTCAGCGATACGGCCATTGTTAAAAGTCCAATTCTGCCAAAAAACATGCTCAATATCAACACCAGTTTTGCAGCCCAGCCCAATTCTGAAGTAATGCCCATGCTCAAACCTACGGTGCCAAAAGCTGAAATGGCTTCAAATATGGCCTCGGTAATGCCCAATCCCGGCTCAAAAATCAATAACAACAAAATGCTGAAAAAAATATAGGTGGCTCCGAATATGAAAATGGAAAATGCTTTGAGCAGCACTTCTTTTTGAATGTTTCTTCTGCCAATGGTGTAGGTTCTGCGACCTCTCACCGTGCCAAGCAGTGCCACAAAGATGATCACAAAGGTGGAGGTCTTGATGCCCCCGCCGGTGGAACCACTCGATGCCCCGATGAACATTAGAAACATGAAAATGAATAGGGTGGGAGTGCTCAATGCTCCGATATCTACGGTATTGAAACCGGCAGTTCGTGTGGTTACCGACTGAAAAATACTCGTGATCACGGCTTCTACCAGATTCATTCCATACAACACCCGATCTTTTTCCAGCAAGTAAAAAGCAAGTGATCCAAGGGCGATGAGGGTAAGGCTGGTGTAAAAGGCAATGCGCGTGCTAAGTTTCCATTTTCTCCAAGGTTGAACCATGCGTTTTCTGATGTTTTCTACGAAGAAAATATCTCGTATGGCAGGAAAACCCAAGCCCCCGAAAAAGATGGCAATGGCAATGAGCAAATGCAAAATGTACAAATGTCGAACGCCTTGTTCGTACAATCCATTGCTAAACAGACTGAAGCCTGCATTGCAAAAAGCGGAAACTGCGTGAAAAACGGAGTAGAAAATTTTCTGCGCCAAACTGTCAAAAGGCACATCGGCCCATAGCAGGAATAATCCCAAAGCCACCACCATTTCAATTCCAAAGGTTAGGAAAATGATGGGGCGCAGGAGATTTACCGCGCCAAGAGGATGCTCTGCATCGGTGATGCTTTGCAAAATACTCTGGTAGCTGACCCCCACGCTTCGTTTAATAAAGGTGGCAAAGAAGCTTGCGAACGAAAGGATTCCGATGCCGCCAATTTGCATGAGAAACAATAGAATCAGTTGCCCCTTCAACGTAAAGTGTGTGGCGGTATCCACCACGATCAGTCCGGTGACACAACTGGCGCTCGTGGCGGTGAAAAATGCATCAATGAATGGCAGTCCCAGTCCATCTGTGGTCATGGTTGGCAGCATGAGGATGCCGGTGCCAATGGCAACCAGTATAAGGAATGAACCAATGAATAAAGTGCTGGGTTTGATGTGGATGCGCCCCAAATTGCGCAACTCTTTCATGTAGTTGATGCCCACCATCATGAGCAGGAATAATTGCAGCACAAACGAATACAGCCCTTGCACGGAAGGAATGCCCAGTAAGTAAAAGAACCGCTGTAGCAAAGGCACCCCCAATAAATAATGACTGATTCCGTTGTAGATCACGAAGCCGATGAGAATGCTCTCCAGAGGGTTTTGAAGCAGGAAGGTTTTGCGGTCGAGGGTGAAAAAAATCCGAAGAAGATAATTTACCACCACCAGCCAGTAAAAGGTGCGAATAATCCGCGATACCCATTCATGGCTGTCCTCGCGGTGATGAAAACCGTGGTCATAAACCATGGCTGCCAAGGTCATCAGCGAAATGATCACCACCATGCTGCGCACCAGACGGGTGATAAACCCCCTGTTTTCATAAATAAAAATATTGATGCGCTCCTTCAAATTACCTCAGTTGAAGTGATTCATTCAGCAGAACATCTGCATCAATGGGCACCACCCCTAAGTTTTCACACACCAGTCCGCCGGCAAGATTCGACAGCTCTGCGGTTACTTTCATGGGCATGTTCAGCGCTATACAAAGCGATGCCACTGCTACAACGGTATCTCCGGCGCCACTTACATCGATTATTTTTCGTGGATGGCAGGGAATAAAATGGTGCTGCTGTTCGGAGTAAATCAACACTCCGTCTTCCGAAAGGGTAATCAGCACCTGTTCGCATTGCAGTTTTTGCTGCAATTCCGCTGCAGCTTTAAGCAGGGCTTCCCGGTTTTTTAAATTCAGTTCGGTTTTCAGGCCATCGGTTACTTCTTTGCGGTTCGGTTTGAAAAGGGTAACCCCCCGGTAGGCCATGAAGTTTTCTTTTTTGGGATCAACAATGGTGGGTACATTGTGCTTGTTTGCCAATGCAATGGTTTGTTCAATAACCGTTTCACTTAAAACCCCTTTGTTGTAATCTTCAAAAATTAAGGCGTCGATGTCTTCAATGTTTCGGCGAATGAAATCGAGTAGTTTTTCTGCAACTTCATCACTGGCGGGAAAGGTTTGTTCGCTATCTACGCGCAGCACCTGGTGATTATTGCCGATGATTCTCGTTTTTACGGTGCTCACGCGCTCATAATCGGTGATTAGGCCTTCGGTATCCAGCGCTTCTTCGGTTAAGATGCCTTCGAGTAAATCACCATCGGAATCATTTCCGCGCAGGCCACAAAGTAAAACACGGGCTCCGAGCGCCTTTAAATTCAGGGCCACATTGGCAGCTCCCCCCAAACGGCTCTCGCGGCGCTCAACACTTACGATGGGCACGGGTGCCTCGGGCGAAATGCGTTCCACTTTGCCGTAGTAATAGGCATCGATCATCAAATCGCCTATCACCAAAATTTTCAGGTCTTTGAATTGTGCAAACAGCTTGTTAAAGCTGATGTTGGGATAGATATAGGCTTCGTCCTGTTCCGGAATAAACATAGGTTTAGCTCAGTTTCTGCAATGCCAGTTCAATGCGATCCATGGCTTTTTCCAACTCAATGTCTGAGGCTGCGAAAGAGATGCGCACACAATGGTCATCGCCAAAGGCCGAACCGGGTACGATACTCACATGCGCTTCTTCCAGCAAATACATGCATAGATCCTGGCTGTTTTGAATGGTCATTCCATGGACTTGTTTGCCAAAATAAGCAGAAATATCGGGAAAAAGATAAAAGGCTCCATCAGGGGTGTTGGTTCGCATGTTGGGGATGCTTCGGCAGCGTTCCAGCATGAAATCTCTTCTTTTTTCAAATATTTCCCTCATGGCACGGGTAGGCGTTTGATCGCCTTCCAGGGCTTCAATGGCCGCTCTTTGGGCAATGGCGTTGGCTCCTGAGGTGAATTGCCCCTGCAGCACTTCACATGCTTGTGCCAACCATTCCGGGGCACCAATGTAACCAATGCGCCAACCGGTCATGGCGTAGCCTTTGCTTACCCCATTCACGGTGATGGTGCGATCGTACATATGCTCGATGGAGGCAAAGCTGAAATGCTTGCCGCCAAATTGGATGTGCTCATAAATCTCATCGGAGATCACATGCACCTGTGGATGTGTCTTGAGCAATTCTGCCAGCTCCCTCAAATAGGCTTCACCAAACACGGAACCGGTAGGATTGCAAGGGGAAGAAAAAATGATCAGTTTGCTGCGTTCATTCAGCGCTGCTTTGATGTCGTTTAGATCGGGGAGGAAATCATTTTCTACCTTGCTGCCAATCAAAACGGGCACTCCACCTGCTACTTTCACCATCTCACTGTAGCTCACCCAATAAGGAACAGGAATGATCACTTCATCTCCCGGGTTCACCAGGCACATGACCACATTCATGATGCTGTGCTTTGCTCCGGTACTCACCACAATTTGCGAAGGCTGATAATGCAGCCCATTCTCCCGGGCAAATTTTCTTGAAATAACTTCACGAAGTTCAGGATAACCCGCAACCGGGGTGTAGCGCGTATAACCTTCTTGAATGGCGCGTATGCCGGCCTCACAAATATGCTCAGGGGTGGGGAAATCGGGTTCGCCAAAGCTGAGATTGATTACATCATATCCCTGAGCGGCCAGCGCCCTGGCCTTTTTTGCCATAGCAATGGTTTGCGATTCGCTCACCACTTTCATGCGATCTGCAAGGTAATTCATTGCGAAGCAAAAGTATGGATGTTCGTGCATAGTCCATTTGCCTAAAACGGGTTTTTTTCACACCCGCTTGCAGCTCAACTTCTGAGGCCCAGAAGTGTTTCTTGCCTTGAATTAGTCCAATTCGAGTGCAATGCGATAGCCGGTGTGGCTGCGAACGTTCAAAACTTCACCTGAAGTGAATAAAAGATATTGCCCTTTAATGCCGCACAGCTCTCCTTCCAGCACGGCTTGTTTGTCGAGCTTAATGCTCTTGATTTTTTCCAGTTTGCAATGCATGGGGTAGTTGATGTGCATCATGGTATTGTCGTTCAGCACATATTGCGCCAGCTCATCAGGAATGCATGGGATGAGTCGTTCTTTTTCTTTTCGCAAGTCAACCCCTTCAGCCTTTCCATTCAGCAGCATTTTCTGCCAGTGGGTTTTATCGGCAACCTGCTTTTTTAAGGCCACTTCAATCAAACCCGCTGCCTGTCGGTAGGGTGTTTGTGCCAGTAAAATGGCCAAAGTTGCGCCTTGGTCAATCCAACGGGTGGGTACTTGTGTGGTTCTGGTAACTCCCACTTTAACCCCACTGGTATACGATAAGTACACATAATGTGGCTTGAGGTGATGTTCTCTTTCCCAAGCTTCATCGCGAAGCGCAATGCCCTCATGTATGCGACTTAGCTCAGGGCGTATGATGCTTTCAACGGCCATTGGGGAATTCATGAACTCTTTGTAAGTGAGCCCCTCTCCGTAGCATTTTTTCATTTTTTCTCCGGAAAGCACGCTGTTGATGTACCCCATGTAACGAATGCGGATCTTCTTTCCAATGAGTTCATTCATGTCAATGCGCTCACCCGCTTCGAGTATGTTGTACAAGGGCAGGCTGTAGTGTACCTCGTCCTCAAGGCTGCCGCTCAATTTTCGTATGTTGCCTTCAAATATTTGCAAGTCACGGCAAGTATAGAAGAAAAAAATTGCTTACAAAACCATCCTTCACAAAAGCAACAAACCCTTGCTTAACTTCCAACCTCAGAAGCCTTATGAACAGAGGGGAGGTCGCAGATATCTTTGAATTTTTTATGCTTTCAGGGAGGATTGAGCTCGATTCGCTTTCACGAATCAATTGCTTGCAAACGTCAGATAATCAGAAGTTTGATTGGTTTGGTCTGGGTCGGAGTTCCGAGGGCTGATTTCTGTCAGTTTCTCCCACAATGCGACCTGCATCACCCAATTTCATCACGAACTGTTTCTATCTTTGCTTTGCATGATTCGCTTGGGATCCATATCGCTTCTATTGCTCTTGTTATACGCTGACATGAGCAGGCTTTTGGTCTATGTCCATTATTTGTTGGATTACGAGCGGTACGATACGGAGCTCTGTGAGAATTCAGACAAGCCGGCAATGCAATGCCACGGCATGTGTCAGTTGAATGATGAGCTCAATGCTGTGAGTGAGGATCAGCCCAATGAAGCAATTCCGTTGGAGGGCTTGCGCATGAAGTCGTTTCCTGAATTCATTCATCACCAGCCCATGAAAGCTGAAATGTCGTTCATGTTATTGGAGCAGCATCCACTTCCGTATCATTCATCCATGCAGTCCTGTGAGTGTTGTTGCGATATCTTCCACCCGCCAAAAGAGGGTGTGCATTCCCTGAGCTGAAATTTTGAAACCGCTTTAGGCTTCTCCATTTACGGAGTTTTGTGCCGCGCCATGCGTGTTGGATAGGGAATGAATGCAGGTTTCAATGGAAATACTTTACATCACCTTCACAAAACCAAAAACATGAAATTAAAAATCAAATTAACCGCAATACTTTTTGTTCTTTTCGCCGGTACGCTCTCCATTTCCTCTTGTAAAGAAGATGTTCCCCCTGAACCGGTTGAACAAGTCGGGCAATTCAGCATTAAATTGGAACACCTTTGGGGCATGGATCTATCGCCCTTTGTCATGAATCAACCGCTTTATCATCCCATGACTAAAGACACCCTTACTTTCAGCACCTTCAAATATTATGTGTCCAACGTACAACTGCAGCGAACCGATGGCAGCTGGTGGAAGGAAGAGGAGAGTTACCACCTGGTGGATTTGAGCAAAACCGATGGCAATGTCATTCAGTTGAATAAGGTGCCGGCCGGCACTTATACCGCCATGAATTACACCATGGGTGTGGATAGCATGCGCAATGTAAGCGGTGCCCAAACAGGCGCACTCTCCGTGAGCAATGGCATGTTCTGGAGTTGGAACACAGGCTATATCATGATCAAAACCGAGGGCACTTCGCCACAATCCCCTACCGGCGACTTTGCTTTCCATTTGGGTGGATTCATGGGCGACCAAAATGTTGTAACCGAGAGAACCACCGGTTTCAATGGCGAAACCCTCGATATTTCTGCTGCTGCCAATCCACAGATACACCTCAATGTAAATCCGGCGCGATTGTGGCACGGAGGAACCAGTGTGGCCGATACCAGCAAGATTCATATGCCCGGAGAGGTGGCGGTGGATATGGCGACCAATTTTTATGGCTGGATCAACTTCGATCACATTCACCGCTAAAAAGCAGTTATGATCAAGTTCAAAGCAAGAAGCGGGAAGCAAAGCATATGGCTTCCCGCCCTAGTCTTGCTGCTTTTAGGTCTGCACGCCTGTTCATCTGATCCCGGGCTTCCAAACATGAACCCGCAAAATGAGCTGGCCTTTGAGGTGCCCCCTCATTTCCCGCCGCCGCATTATCAAATGGCACATAACGAGCCGAATAAAAATGGATTTGAGCTGGGGAGAACCCTGTTTTACGACCCTATATTGTCTATTGATAGCAGCGTGTCTTGCGCCGACTGTCATGCACAAGTGCACGCTTTTGCAGATCACAACATTCGCGTAAGCGTTGGGGTGAATGGGCAATTGGGCAGCAGAAATGCACCGGCCCTTTCCAACTTGGCCTGGTATCCTTCTTTCATGTGGGACGGCGGCATCAACCACCTTGAAGTGATGCCATTAGGGCCCATTTCTGAACCGCACGAAATGAATGAGAACATCGTTCATGTAATGAGAAAACTCAAGACTTCTGTGCGATATCAGCACCTTTTTGAGCGCGCATTTGGTCCCAATGCCATCACCGATCGAAACATGCTGCTTGCCATGGCGCAATTCATGAGCATGATGGTTTCTGCCGATTCGAAATACGATCGCGTATTGCAGGGGAAAGCCAAATTTTCTGCCGAAGAAGCCCGTGGCTATGCGCTGTTTCAACAACACTGTGCCGATTGTCATCAGGAGCCATTGCTGAGCGATTTCAGCTTTAGAAACAATGGCCTTGATTCGGTATTCAAAGATCCGGGCCGCATGCGCATTACCGGCAATCCTGATGATGAGGGCTTGTTCAAGGTGCCCACCCTCAGAAACATCGATCTCACCTACCCATACATGCACGATGGCAGATTCCGCAATCTCGAAGAGGTGCTCAACCATTATGTGAATGGCGTGGTTCATACCGATCGTACGGATCCTTTGCTCAAAGGAGGAATCTCCCTTACAGCGGATGATCGGCAGGCGCTATTGAGCTTTCTGCATGCCTTGAACGACCATACCTTTTTATCAGATTTAAAATTTTCCGAACCCAAATGGAATCCCTGATGAAATATCTTTTGATCGGCATCTTCGGTCTTTTGATCTGGCAACCAGCACAGGCCTGCGATATATGCAGTTGCGGCAGCGGGGGAGGGGTGATGGGCGTAATGCCGCAGTTTCACAAGAACTTTGTATCAGCGGGCTTTCAATACAGCCGCTTCAATCATCCGCAAACTGCATATAATACCACCAATGGAAAGGCTGTGCTGCGCGATGCTTTTGTTCAGTACCGCCTCGATTTGCGTTACTATCTGAATCCCGGATTGCAGTTGATGGCGGCCATGCCATATGGGGTCAATACCCGCGTTTATAATGATCATAGCGAACAAATTCAGGCCATGTCTGATCCGGAATTACGCCTGGGCTGGATGCTTTTCAACACAACCGACAGTATGTACCGGCCTGTAAGACATATGCTCATGCTCGGAACAGGTACCGGCATTCCTTCAGGGAAGTATCAACAACGAAACCCTGAAAAACTGATGTATCCCAATAACTTTCAGTTGGGCAGTGGTGCGTGGTCGCCTCAGCTTTTTATGATGTACACCCTCCGAAAAGGGGCATGGGGCTTGAATCTTCAGTCGGCAGCAGTATTTCCGCTCGAGAATGAATTGCAATACCAACGAGGGAACTACCTCGCCAACCATCTGTTTCTTTTTTATTGGAAGAATGTTAAGGAGCTCCGATTGCTTCCGCACGCTTCGTTCAGCTCTGAGCTTCGCAATGCAGATCGTTCCATGGGCACCACGGAGCAAAATACAGGCGGTTCGGCCTTTTTTGCGGGATGCGGTTTGGATGTGTTCAGCGGTCGTTTGGCAGGAAGAGCAAGTGTGCAAACCCCACTATATCAGCAAACCGCCCTGGCTCAACCCAAAGCCCAATGGCGCTTGTCGGGTGGTGTAGGACTATTCTTCTGAGCTTTCTGCTTCAGCAGGGCTTTCTGCGAGCGAAAGCCAAATGCGGTAGAGTTTCTGCTGTTGTTCGCTTGTTTCTTCAAGTTTGCTAAAAGCCAATTTTACAGCGGGATTGCGCTCCAGTTCTACCCGGGTTTGATACAGTTGACCTTTGCGGTTGTAAAACAATTTAACGCGTTGCCCGGCTTGGTAGCGTTTGAGATCTTCGGCAAGGCTGCCTTCACACCTGAAATTTTCGATGCCAATGATTTCATCGCCTGCGCTGAGGCCGGCTTTTGCAGCAGGTCCGTTGTTCACCACGCTTTCAATCATGGTTTTGCCGTCTACATAGCGACTGTTAACCCCCAACCAGGCCTCATTTTTATCGGCATTTTGATCCACCAATTGCAAACCCACATGGGCAAAGTGCTTGTTGTAGTCAATTTCTTCGGTGCTGTACACCCAGCTTTGAATCCACTTGGATAAATCTTTGCCGGCAACTTCGTTGAGCGTTTTGTTGAATTCTTCAGGACTGAAACCCCGCTCTTTTTTCTTGTAATATTCTTGATACAATGCCTTCATCACATCATCAAGACGTTTTTTGCCGTGGCTGGCTTTCAGTACTTCCAGGTCGAGCAGCATGGCAACCACAGCCCCTTTGTTGTAGTAAGAGATACTCGTATTGCCGCTGTTTTCATCGGGCATATAGGCCTTGATCCAGGCAGTGAAACTGCTTTCTGCCAGGGTCATCTTCTTTCTGCCTTCTGTGTTTTGCAGGCGGTTGATGTTGTTTTCCACCACCTTTAAATAATCTTCTTCCTTGTGAAAACCGCTGCGCATCAAAATGAGGTCATCAAAATAAGAGGTGATGCCCTCTGCCACCCAAAGCAATTCGGTGTACACTTCCTGATCGTATTCGAAAGGTCCGAGCTCTTTGGGGCGGATGCGTTTCACATTCCACAGATGAAAATACTCATGTGCAATGAGGCCCAGAAAGCTTTTGTATTTTTCGGGATCGCTGTAATTCCAGCGAGGGATGGCACTGGTTTGGCTGTTTGCATGTTCCAGTCCGCCGCCCCCTTTATCCACGTTTTGAATGAAGTGGATGTATTTTTTTGATGGGTGTTCTCCAATAATTTCAGCGGCTTCCTCGCAAATGCGCTGAAAATCCTCCTCGATTTGTTCCCTTTTGTAGTTGCCAGGCCCTATCATGACCACTTCATGGGGAACGCCCTGAACATCAAAAGGAATCACATCAAAATTACCCAATGCAATGGGTGCATCGGCCAATTTGTCAAAATTGCTCAAGTTAAAGCGATCATTTCCGTTGCCCTCGGCAGCCATGTGCACATGATTCCAGTTTAAATAAGGCGAAATTTTTAATGTGATGGGAAGGTGGTCAAATCCATCGGGGCGCATGAATGCACTCACCCCGTGAATGAAAGCCCAGTATTGATCCACATAACTCTGCCGAACACTTATTTCGTTGCAATACACCTCGTAAATCACATGTACGTTTTTTGAAGTTTCAGTGTTTACACGCCAGGTGTTTTTATCGGTTCGGTTCCATGGCAGTGCATCACCACCAAAGTCTTTTGCCCTGAAATTTTCAGCATTTCTTGAAAACTCCCTCACTTTATAAGAGCCCGGTGTCCATACGGGCATGCGAAAATTAACATAGGTGGTTTTAAAGTTGCTAATGAGAATTTCAACCCGGCAATAATGCGATGCAGGGTCAGGAAAACTCAGTCGGTACTCAACTTCCGGGTCAGATTGGCTCATGGCAAACGGATGGATTGCGGCAAACAGGATGATGGAAAAAAGTGCTTTTCGGAGCATGATGCAGCTGCAAAGATAAGCGCTTTTACATCAGCTGCTATTCGAGCAAGGTCAGGCTTTCAATGCGATCTCCGGTGGAGAGTTGTTGCAGGTTTTCCATTCCTTGAAGTACCACGCCTATTCTACTGTAACGACCTTCCAGATGTGGGGCATGCCGGTGCATGAAAAACAATTGCAAACCTTCGGTATCTCTGCCTGCCGATGCGATGCCAATTGCACCTGTGTTGAATGGAAGGGGGCTCAATTCGGATCGCAACAATACGTCAGGACTGCCCCAGCCATCGCCTCTTGGGCATCCGCCTTGGGCTACAAAAAGCGGCACAATCCGGTGGAATGTTTTATTGTGGTAGTAGTTTTTTTGGCAGGCTTCTAAGATGGCAAGCGCGCTCAGTGGCGTATGTCGGCTGTCCAGTTGGAGGCGCACTTTCCCATAGGGAGTGGTCATTTGCAAGAGGTAGCTGTTTTTCAATGCAGCCAAGTCTTGCCGCTTCAGGCTTCTTCTTTCCGGATGGTATTCTGCACCATCAGGCCAGGCATCCCAACTTTGCAGCAGGCTTTTCAGATCGAGAAAACTCTCCCAATGGGAAGCATGGGCATACATCGGCAAGAGCGATTGAAGCATCGGAATCCAAACAATTCGCTCCCCTTCCTTGATGCTATCGGCCTTAAGCGCGTATATGGCCAGGCTGAGGAAGGACATATTTCCTGAGTTGAGTCCTTTTTCAATCCATAAGTTTCGGTCTTTATTGCTTTCCAGTAGTGCCGCGTACATGGCATTTTGAATCATGGGGTGCTCCCCTTCAACGGCATGATTTTTTGCGTAATAATCATAGAGTGTCGATTGGTCTGCCCCCTGCAATTCAATCAATGATGCACGAATTTCTGCAGCATATTGTTTTCGGTTCAGGATATTTAAAAGCTGCAAGGCGTTGGTTTCCCTATCTGCATCCATCCTTTTCATACGTATGCGCAGCGCAAAGGCGGTATCACAATTGGCAGGTATTAGCAGTTTGGGGCGCTTGGCCATGGCATCGCTCCAGAGCAATTGAGTGGTGTACCACTTCAATTGGGGCCACATACCGGGCAAATAGGTGGCTTTTATTTCACTTTTCTTACCAAGCATCCACAACCAGCCTTCTTTGATGGGCGGCGCAAGTGTATCATTCAATACTTCATGCCGGATGAATTGGGGGTCTGCAATGGCGCTGAGCAGTGAAAACCCCTCGGCCATACGAATTTTGTGTTCGGTGATGTTTGCACGCTGGTACAATGCCTGCAACCTTTTTTCCAAGCTTGCATTCATTGGCGATTTCATCCGCAACAAGGCGCTCATGGCATAATACAACAACTCCTCATGATTGCTCTCAGCGATGAGCTTTTGCATTTCATCGGCAATTTCGGGGGTGCTTCGCTGCAAAGCCATGCGGTACAGTCCTTTGACCCTCCCCAGCTCATCGCGTTCATCCAAGCATCTGAGCTGAAGCAAATAAGCCAGTCCTCTTTCCCTTCCGCAACGGCCAAGTTCTTCCAATAAAACAGGGCGCTCAAGCTCAGGTCTTGCAGCTTTTATGGCCTTCAGCAAAGCTACTTCAGCCTGATAACTGCCGGTTTGTGCCAGTGCAAAGGCAGCAGCTTCTCGCACCCCCTGGCTTCGGTCTTTTAAAGCCAGCTCCAAATAAGGCACCGCCGCTGAATCGGTGAATGAACCCAATGCCACGGCCGCGTGAAGGCGTCGCGTCTCTGAACGCGATTGTAAATGGGGTAGGATGGGTGCCAGCTGATGTGCTTGTTTGTGCAGATGAATGTCCTGAACAATGGTGTCGGAGAAGTCGCTCGCAGAAATGGATTGGGAGCCACCCTTTTTTTGGCAGGCAATCAGGGCCGGAACCAACCAAATCCAATGATATCTTTTGATGCCAAACATGCCGCCAAAGGTAGTTTGAAATGCGCCAAGGTGGCCTTAATATTTATTTAACATAAACGTAATGATTCCTTATTCGAAGAGGAGCCGGGCAGACCAGATATTTGCAACATTGAAAGCAATTGTACACATATTGTTGCTGCTTTTGGGTTTCCAAATGGCTGCTGTTGCAGGCGATGGAGAGCGCAATAACAAGAGCAAGAACACCACTTACAAAGGCGTGGTTCTCGATCAATATGGCCATGCCATTCCGGGGGTCAGAATTACCAGTTTGGAAGGCAGTGTGGAGGCCTTTACCGATTTCGACGGCAAGTTTGTGCTGGAGTCGGCAGATGATGTGATGCTGTTCAACCTCCCAGGTGGCGAAATGTTGAGCCAACAACTCAAGCCCCAATCATCCGATATGCCTGAAATCAACCAGGTGGTGATGCCCTCTTTTCTTTGATTCAAATGCAATGCTGGGTTTCTTCTATCTTTGGGAGAAGATTGGCTTCATTTATACTGCCATTGGGCATTCCAATTCATGCCAGTCGCACGAAGCACCTATCTTTGCAAAAAAAAAATGGCTGTAATCAATATCAAAGATGATGCATTCAGCGCCGAGCTCGATGCAAACGAAAAAGTGGTGATCAAATATTTCGCAAACTGGTGCGGAAGCTGCAAACTCATGGCCCGCAAATTCGTAAGATTGTCTGAAGATGACCGTTTTGATGGCATCCGTTTTCTGGAGGTGAATGCCGAGGAAAATGAATTGGCGAGAAAAACAGCGGGAGTGAATAACCTCCCATTCATCGCAACCTTCTACAAAGGCGAACTCAAAGAAGGGGTGGCCACATCAAAAGAAGATATGATTGTACAAATGCTCGAAAATCTGAAGCAATGAAAATACCGGTCATAAAAAATCTCGTAGCCCAATACAGCCTGGGAGAATTGCAGGCCGCTGAAGAAGCATTGCTGGACGAGCGCCAACCCGCCATCCAAATTGAGGGGGAAGATGAAGGCGAACAACTCACCCATGCCATGGCTGCCATCTGGATCATGGAAGACATGAACGAAAACGGGCACGATCTGAAAACCGCCTTGCGCAATTACACCCTTAAAGTAAGAGATTCCATCAGCTGATGAAAAAGTTGCTTTTCCTTAGCATCAGCTCTTTGTTTGGTCTGGCTACCCTTTATGGACAAGCAGAAATGCGCATCAAAGGAGATGGTGACCCTTCCGGGAGGCGAATTGGCCCGAATGAGCGCATTGAGATTGAGGGCAGTACTTCGGCAACGGTTTCATTGTTTAAAACTGCGGGTCATGACGGAGGCCGATTGGTGATTAAAGATTCCATGGGGATATTGCAGCTTTCTGAAAGCAAGGAAGCACCTCAGCTTCACCAGAGTGAAATGCTCATACGAAACGCTGGGAAAATGGTGTTGCAAAATGACAGCAACGGCCTGCTGCACATTCGCGTACAGCCACTTTATCCTGATTTCTATTGGCTGCTTTTTCGCAAAGGTGGCAAAGACAATGTATTGCCCGACAGTGTGTTTGGACCGATCGATATTTATTTAAAAACGTCGGACATGGAAGAAAAGCCTGCATCATTTGTGATGGGCAAATACAGCAGTCGTGGAAACCTGTACCTTTACTGCCTGCCGCAAGAGGTGCCATTCAAAGCCCTTTGGAAAGGAAATCATGCAGCAGAAGATGTGGCGCACTTTGCCCTGAGTTATCTGCGCGACCGGGGTGGAAATCAATACGCATTTGGCCCGGGCGATTATGTGCTCACCAATGTGCGAAGCTGGCGTTACAAGCAGTAGCAAGCGCTCTTTTTGATTGGCCAAAAAAACCTTTCCTTCAGTCAAGTCCCACTGCCAGCTAAGGCTGTTTTTACTTTTCCTTGAACAATGCCATAGAAGAAACGGAATACCTGATGGTGGTAACCAAAGCGCACTGCGTTTACTACAAGAGGTCCTAATTACTTGCAAGACTGATAAACTAATGTTTTAGCATATACTGAAAGCCCGTTGCCGAAAAGCAAGGGGCTTTTTATTTAATTCCACCCTGGCAAATTGAATGTTAAAGTCCTGCCTGTAGAGGCCTGATTCATCTTTTTTTACGCGTATAACTGAACCGTGAAACACCTTAAGTGGAAAAATAGTCCTTAGTCGACGATTGGAGGTCTTCAATAATGAGTTACTTTGTTACATGAAATTTTTACATAAAATGCTGATATATGCATTTCTATCAGTAATTATTTACGCAGATCATCATTTATACGCACAGGAGTTTCAAAAAGGAGCAAAAGAATTTCTTTCCACAAAGCAAACCCTGAGATTTGAGCAAAACGTGGGTCAGTACCATGCCATCGACCAGCAACACAAAAACAGAGAGGTGAAATTCGTGCTGAAAAACGGATTGCACAAAATCTTTTTGCTAAGCAATGGTTTGGCTCACCAGTTCGATCAGTTAATTTATCCAAAGGGTTATGATCCTTCAGCGTCAGAGCCGAAAAAAATAGAGGCGCAAGAAAAGCTGGCCAAACAAGTAAAACTCAACTCCTACCGCATGGATATGGAGCTTTTGGGGGCCAATCCCCATCCGGTAATCACCAGCAAGGGAAAAAGCGCATATCCCGAGCGGTATATGAATGGGGAAATGCATGAGGCTTATACCTGGCAAGAAATAACTTACCATGATGTGTACCCGGGCATCGACTGGGTGTTGTATAGCAAGGGGAATGAATTGAAGTATGATTTTGTGGTGCATGCAGGTGCCGATCCTTCTAAGATTAAATTAAAGTTGGTTGAGGCCGGACAGTCGAGTTTGGAAGCGGATGGCAGTTTCCAATGGAGCAATCCCTTGGGTTGGGTCAAAGAAAACAAACCCCTGAGTTTGCAAGACGGACGTGAAATCAACAGCTGCTATCAATATGCAAACGGAATACTGGCTTTTAAGTTGGGAGACTATGACCGCTCAAAAGATTTGCTCATCGATCCCAGTTTGCAGTGGGGAACCTACCATGGCGGAGGAGCAGCTGATGAGGTTTATGGCGTCGCAACCGATGGCAATGGCAATGTATTCATAGTAGGATCTACCTATTCAAACAATGGCATATCGAGCCCAGGCGCTCATCAATCCAGCTATGGTGGAAGCTTGGATGCTTTTGTGGTGAAATTTGACAGCAATGGGCTGCGCCAATGGTGCACTTATTATGGTGGGAATAAACTGGATAATGGTTATGCCATTGCAACGGATGACAGCGGCAATGTGTACATTAGCGGACAGACCTACTCTACCAGTGGCATTGCTAGCTCTAGTGCTCATCAAAGCAGCCTTAGTGGAACCAATGATGCATTTGTGGTGAAATTCAATAGCAGTGGGGTGCGTCAATGGGGGACTTATTACGGTGGCAGTTCGAGTGATTATGCCAAGGGCATTGCAACGGATGGCAGCGGCAATGTACTGGTAATCGGATCCACCAGGTCAACCAACCGCATTTCAACCTCCGGTGTGCATCAGAGCAGCAATGGTGGAACCAATGATGCATTTGTGGTAAAATTCAACAGCAACGGGGTGCGACAATGGGGCACTTATTACGGTGGCAGTTCATTTGATGAGGGCTATGGCATTGCCACCGATAGTTTCGGCAATGTATTCATCGTCGGGGAGGCCATGTCTACCAATGGCATCAGTTCTCCAGGGGCCTATCAAAGCAGCAATGGTGGATCTTTGGATGCCTATGTGGCCAAACTAAATAGCAATGGGGTGCGCCAATGGGGCACCTATTTTGGTGGCAGCGGAGCTGATGACGGAAGAGCCATTGCAACCGATGTCAGCGGCAATGTATTCATTACGGGAGCGACCTACTCTGCAAACCGCATATCCACTCCGGGGGCTCATCAATCAAGTTATGGTGGTTCGAAAGATGCATACATTGCCAAGTTTCACAGCAATGGAATGCGCCTCTGGTCTACCTATTATGGCGGCAGTTCGTCAGATGAGACTTTTGGCATCGCTACGGATGTCAGCGGTAATGTGCTGGTCACCGGAAATACCTATTCAACCAATGCTATTTCAACCTTGGGCGTGCATCAGACGAATAACGGAGGAAGTGTTGATGCCTTTGTGGCCAAATTCAACAACAATGGGGTGCGCCAATGGGCGTCCTATTACGGAGGCAGTTCCAGTGATTATGCCGAGGGCGTCGCTGCCGATGGCAGTGGAAATGTGCTGATTGCAGGATCTACTTTTTCGACCAATGGCATCGCTACCAGTGGCGCTTACCAAACGAGTGGTGCCGGCTCCCGTGATGCCTTTGTGGCCAAATTCAAGGCCAATTTTCCTCAATTTAGGCTGCATCCGCAAAGCGCTGGGGTAAATTGCGCATACGACTCTATGTTTTTCAATTGTTCAGTAAACGAACCAACTGATAGCCTTCAGTGGCAAAAGTACAATGGCAGTGCATGGGTGCGCCTAAAGGGCGGGCAGGATACCTTCTACATCCCGTCACAAAACGATCGAAACAAGAATGGTGACTCCATCCGGGTTTTACTCTATGTCAAAACCCTGGGTATTGCATCCAATTCCGCCATTGTGCAAATTAAAGGTGATCGACCAATGATTGCCATCAATACTACCACCCAGCCCACAGCGGGTGATTCCGATGGCAGCATTGATTTGGACGTGAATGGTTATGGCAGTTACCTGCGCTATGCCCGTTGGTCGAACAGCACGGGCCACAACCACCCCAATGGCGCGGATTTTGACCTGAGCAATGCCCCGGAGGGAAGCCATTACCTCATGCTCATTACGAAAGAAAAATGTGTGTACTACGAGGGGCCTTACTACTTGGGCATCCCCAAATAAAAGCGTTGAGCATGTAAGCTGTTCAAAGGCTTGTGGTTCAATACAACAGTCCTCTTTTGTGACGCCTCTTTTCATTCCTTTGCAATGCAAGCGGCAGATGCCTCCATGATTCATCGATCCTGAAATGCTCAACAGAAAAGGAATTTACACACCATTCTTACTTGCTTGAGCAATAAGTTGAGTGAATAAACCTGTGCGTTAGTTGCACAATTTCGCCAATTTGTAACCTGAAATAGCGATATTCACAGATAAATTGTCCGTAAATTTGCGCAAAATGCATAAAAAGTTACTTTACACCGCCATAATTGAATAATCAATGCCAACCATGGGTGTGGCTGAAAACATTGGCCTGTGCGTGCTCGCAAGCATGCGGGTTGAGAATTGAAGCGGGGTTATTCCTCCATAAGAGAACACCCCAAGCATTACTTTTACACTTGTAAAGAAAGAGGCTCATAAAAAATAGTCACCTTTGTCGGGGAATACAAAAGCTTACTCTGCATTGGCATGAATCATGGCAGAAAAAGAGAAAAAATGATCGCTCATATCCATCAAATATTTAAACGTATACCGGAAGTAGCCAAGCTTACAGATGAGGCGTTTTCTCATTCGTTATGGCTTTTTAATGCCACCAAAATGCGCATGGAGTGGGTCAGTGCTGAATTTTTCCTGGACTTGAACGGGATCGAATACCCGAAGGAAAAAATTCCGGCAACCTGGCAAAAAAGTACGAATGAGCATCAATACAAGCAGTTCACCAATGAAATAGAAGTTTGTCTCAAGCAATCGAAGCACGCTTGTAACTTTCGCACAATCATCGATCATAAAATGAGCGGTAGCTCGCGCGCATTCATTTATCAGGCACGTTATAAAAGCAGACCCTACGGTGCCAATAAGGAAGTATACATTCTGGGCTTTTACATGGATATTTCGGCCCCTGAAGAACTCTACACCCAATTGGCCAATGGTCAAAACATTCAAAGGCATTTTTTCCAAAAATCTGATCATGCTTATTACCTGTTAGATGAAAATGGAACGTTCCTAAACATCCATGGTCGGGAACCGCATCCCCTCGATTTTGTGAGCTACCAAGCGGCCGTTGGTAAGAATATTGCTGAAGTGTTCTCAAAGAACTTGATAAAGCAGCTGAAGGATTCCATTTTCTTTCTGCAAAACAGCGACGAGAATCAAACCACTTTTCAGTACAGCCTGCAAATGGTGAACACCAATCGGGTATTTGAGGCCACCCTCTACCAGATCTCGCCCCATCAATACCTGGCGAAGGCGACAGAGAAAACCGAAGCGTTGCTCAAATTAAGTCTTATGGAAAGACGCAACCGCCTCCAAAAAGAGCTGCTCGGCATTTGTCGCAGCATGCTGGTAAACATGGAAAACTACCATCAAAACGTAGAACAGGTGATGAAACTGGTGGGAGAGGCGGTTGATTGTGATCGGGTGCACATTTTTAAAAATGATCAAGTAAGGCAGAGCACGACCAACATATACGAATGGTGTGCCGAGGGCATAGGGTCATTAATCAACCAAAGACAGAATGTTCCGCTTTCGTTGCTCGATGAACGTTGGCTGGCCGATCTTTTGAGCGGAGAGGTCCAGACCATTCTCAATGTGAACGAATTGCCGCAAGATTACAAAGCAAAAGATATGTTGCAGGCAGAGGGCATAAAATCATTGCTTACGGTTCCTGTGGGCACTGGTGATGAGTTTCAGGGCTTCATGGGTTTTGAGTGGGTTACGCATTACTTCATTCCATTCGAAGAGCAAATCAATTTGCTTCAAATATTTGCCGAAGTTTTTTATGCTTCATTTAAGCAGAGTGAAATCTGGGCAGAATTGGCACTGAGAGATAAGTTTTCTACCGATCTCCTTCAAGAAATTAAAGTTCCGTATTTACAACTGCAAAGAAATGGAGCCATCATTGAGTGCAACCAGGCACTTTGTGAGATGCTAAAAATACCTAAGCACGAAATCATTGGGCAAACCCCGCCTTACAGTTGGTGGCCTGCAGATGAGATCCCACACATATTCGGGATTTTTGATCAAGTAATCAATAAAAAAGAATATGAAGTTCAGGTGAACTTTGTGGATGGCACTTTCAGAAAATTCCCGGTTCTAATTCACGGTAAAATACTGGCGATTGGCGACAATCAATTGTGGTATGCCTCATTCACCGACCTTTCACAGCGCATCATGCTGGAAAATAACCTGGCCGAAACGCAAAACTGGCTCCATATAGCCCAACAGTCCGCGGGATTGGCTCACTTTGTGCTCAATCTTCAAACCCTTCAACTGGAAACATCATCCGGGCTCAAAAAACTGATTGGAATTCATAGCAGTTACCAACCCACCCTGGATGAATTAAGAGAGTTGATTCCTATAAACAAACGCGCGTCCATTCAAAATCAATTCATCAACATCATCAAGAACAGATTGCCTGTTCAGATCAAGGTGGAAATCATAAGGCCGGATGATCACAGAAAAAAGTTCTTAAATGTACAGGGGGTCATCAATTACAGCCGTACCGGAGATGCCCTGGAGTTACAAGGGATCATTCGCGATGTGAGCAATGAAGTCAAGCATCTGGAGGAGATAGAAATTCAGAACCGCAGATTGAGAGAAATTGCATGGTTCCATTCCCATGAATTAAGAACGCCCGTCGTTCGTATCATGTCTGTCTTGGAAAATATTGAGGCCACAAGGCTGAGTGAACAAAATCAAAAAGCCTTTCAGTTGCTCAAAGAGACCGTCGGTGAAATGGACGAACTCATTCTTCACTTGGTTCGTAAAGCAGAGTCGTTCGGGCTGGAGGAATTGGAACCCAATAAAATATCAGAAGATATCAACTGGGAAATTATGCTTGTAGATGATGATTTGCTCATCACAGAATTGGCCGAAAGTACAATCAAACAATTGTTGTCTGGTAAAGAAGTGGTCCATTTTACAACTGGGGCTTCTTTCATTGATCATCTCCGAAACCAAATATCTCCAAACAATCAAAGCACTAATTTCTTGGTGTTTTTAGACATCAACATGCCTTTAATGAATGGTTGGCAAGTGCTTGAGCACATCAGTGATGAAGGCTTGGGTGATTTTCTCAAGGTGGCCATGTTCACCAGCTCCATCAGCGCAATTGATAAAAAACGCGCCCTCAAGTTTCCATATGTGGTTGATTTTATCGAAAAACCAGTGCGGGCACAAAACATCACCGATCTCATTAAAAGGCTGAACATCCAATAGGCAACAGTTAGCCATGCCACCCCTGTTCTTGCCCAATGCATAAATACGAGCTCATCCCCCATCAATAAATGCATCCTATGCCCACCTTCTTTAAGCATGAAATGTGCAAGACATGCCCATGAACAATGCACAAGATGCGTCAATCTTCAAGGTGCAATAAGAGTACTTAAAGTGTTAAAATGATACCGCATGGTCACGGCTTTTTTCAGTCCACCTGCGTACTTTGAAAAATCAAAGGCTGGTATGTTCTGCTTCATTTGTTGAGCCCATGAAACCATATAAGGTCAAGGGTCAATGCCAATAAATACGAAAGAATACCCACCCTTTTGCTCGTTCGTATGCGTGCACAGATAACGATAGTCCCGAGGAAAGCACAGCAAAAACAACAATGACAATGACACTGAAGTGGTACTTATTATGGTTTAAATATCCTGTTGACTATGTATTGGATCAACAGATTGCCAATTTGTTGGATTTAGAAGTGGAGAAACTGCTGAGCAGTGAGGATGCCAATTGGCTTTACATCAGCTTTACAAATGGTACGCAATTAAAGATTTGGAATCGGGGTAAATATCGGGCCTGGATGTCTAGGGGGGAAATTCAAAGCGCAGGTGGGGAGTTTCAATACTCCTGGCGTAAGGGCAGGGCAAAAAGGAAAAACATGTATCGTTTGTTGCTTAAAATTCAGCAACTCAGCGATCAGGTCATTTAAAAATTCTCTTCACCCCCTCACTTCCTAACTTCCTCATCTCCAATGGTCTATTTTCATGGGGGATGAAGTTGCACCCATCTCCTATATCTGCGCGTATTATTCCGTTCTTGTTGGTAAGCGGTAGTGCAAGCTCAAGCTGAATATGGCATAAGCATCCATTGCTTCTCCGCTGGATCGTTGCCCGGTTAAGTTGCCGGGATTGCTCAAATAAGCAGCTGCATCCGGATAATCAGGGTTGGCTGCGCGTATGGCCGTTTCATCGGGGTAGTTGCCCGTGCTTACATCATCGAAATAATCGGTAAACAATTTGGTGTAGGTATAGCTAACAGCCATGCTCCAGTGTTTATTGAAATGTCGCGATAAGTGTAAGCCAATCGGTATACCAATGGACACCGGGCTGTACCGGTTGTCGCCATTGATGGTTTGACCCTCTGTGCCGATGTCGCGCAAATTGTACCACTTGCCTTCATAGGTCCACTGTGGATTGAAGTAAAAAGCGGTCAATCCTCCGTGTATTCCGGGGTTCCATATGCTTCTTTGGCCTGCCGCTTTCAAGTTCAGGCGACCCGTCAGGGCCAATTCAACCACCGTGGTGCGAAACGCCAGGTTGCGATTAAAACCGGTGCCTCGGTTCTTTCCTTCGGTGGTACTGGGGTTGTCGCTACCGGATACGCGAAAAATGCTGTTTTTCAACTCAAAAGATAAATGTGGTCCTGCCCAATAGGTCAAAGCAGGCCCCCAAGCAGTTTTCATGTTGTAAAGACTGACCTCACCAACGGTGGAAGCCAAATCACCGAAATACATGGGAATGCCCGTATATATGCTGACTTCCCAATTTGAATTGGGTCTGCTCAGTTTTTCAGGACTGAGCAATTCTTCTTCATTCTCAATGATTTTATCGAGTTTCAAGCGCATGATCTTTGACCGAAAAAACGATTCATCTACTTCCAAAAGGGGGCTGCCCTCAAAATCATTCAGAACGGAATAGGGCCATTCATGATAGGAGAAAAAAGTTTTCTTGCCCGGATACACCGGGGCAAGGCGTTGCCCATTGGCACTGCTGAGGCCGCTCAATTCAAAAAACACCTCTCCGCTATCACTGCCCAAAGACTCAGGAATGATCACATTGAGAACCGTATTTTTCTCAGACCAATCGGCTAAATGCTGGAGCGCACTGCGATAAACGGTATCGTCATGAACCAGGTAGGCATAGAGGTTGGGCTCATTGCTGCTGTTCATGGCTTGGCTAAAGAGCAAGGTCATTTTTTCGATGCCACCTATTTGTTTGATGGCCTGCTCGTCGCCTTTGAAGGGTTCGTTGTTAAAATTAAAGTGCATCAGGTGGTTGGCCACATTTCCCGGAAGGGTGGTGAGTGGCTCGGAGTTCACCACAAAGGGCACCTTAAACTGTTCACTCAGCAATTGATGGGTGGTTTCCAACTCTTTGTTATCTGTTGGGCCGAAATAATTGTTTTTTAAATCGATGCTTGCAGCAGATCCGGTAACGCATACATTCACCCGGCGGCTCTTGGCGATGCCATTTTCATAGGTGCTGCTGAAGTTGTCGTAAATGGCATTGCCTTGTATCTGTGTTTCGGGATTATTGCCGTGGGCTTGGTAGTTGATTAATAGAGGGGTGTTAAAAAAGCCCTGTGAAGAAATACCATTGTATTGATTTCGATTAAATACATTCGATTCGATCACGGTTTGATGCTTGGCGCTGTTCAAATCGGCAATGAAAACCGAGCCCGAATTGTTGAAAAATCCATTGTTGCGGATGCTGATGGTGCTGTTTTTGTAACCCATGACTTCATCTTGCGCCCGCATTTCAACAACCGTACCATCGACAGGGTTGTTGAGAAACGTACAGTGTTCAATGCGAACCTTTGGTCGCGACCATCGCTTGCCAAAAAGCAGGGGTTTGTGCAAGTGTTCAAACACGGCGTGCTCCACTAAAATTGGTTTGGATGAAAGGTCTGATATCACAATTCCACCACCGACTTTTTCCGCGTTTATGCTGCCTATGTATACGCGCTCCTCGGCAGTTCCTGCAATGTGCAAGCCACCCATCACCCCAAGTTGCACCCCTGCGGCCATGTACAATTTGCTGCCGGGTGCCAGGTATAAATTGGCATTTTCGCCTATGAGGGTGTTTTGCGAAACAATCCAAGAGCCGGAGAGCTTCATATCTGCATCAATGATGGCAGGCAGCTTTTTTAAACTGTCCGATTCTTCCAATCCGGCGCTGCGGGCCGTAATGGAGGTGAAAAGAAGAATATTGAATAGGACTAAAGTAAATCTTTTCATGGATTATTTGAGTTGTATGACAATGCTATTGAGGGTGATTTCATTTCCCGTATTCGATTTGGCTTTGATCTTGCGCATCACCACCAAATCGCCCGCCTTTAATTCTGAAAGTGCTGCACGCAACTGGGGCTCGAATGTTTCGCCGTAGTTCGTAAAGCTTTCCACCCCATCGCTTTGGTTCGATTTGATGAGGGTGCATTCAAAAGACGCGAGCGAGTAAGTCTCATCGCTTTCGGTCATATCCGCATGCACAACCAATTGCTTCAGTTCCCTCAGGGCATCGGGGGTTAATTCGGTTCCGTCTTTAAAAATGCCAATGGTGGCATAGGGGACGTTCTTTCTTCTCGCTTCAAAGGTTTTTTCGGCAATCTTCAACCGTCCATCATCGTATATTTCATGCACCGTAAGGGTCACCCGTCCGGGGTCGTCCACCCAAATGTAGAAAATACCATCTTTGAGGCTTACACGCCCTCGGCTCACCTTGGCTTGTAAATTGCGATTTTTTTGCTGGTAAAGGCTGTTGATCCGAACGGCGTTGTATTGCTCGCAGTAAATCACCCCGATCTGCGCGTGCTCAAGGATGTTGCGACTTTCGCCCACCCGAAATGCTTTTTCAACCAAGTGGTTGTCGTGCCTGAAGAGCATGCGATAATTCCCGATATATTCTGGCAGGTAACGCACAATACCCGCTGAACGCAGGTATATTTTTTCTGTTTTAACCGGTCCTACCACTGTGAGTTCCATGGGCTTGCCGCTGCTGTCTGAGAAATTGGCCT
>CAZYJD010000009.1:4335-44607 GCA_964647785.1 uncultured Chitinophagaceae bacterium | reverse complement strand
ATCTTTCATTACACCCCCTTGCGCTTCCCCCTTCGTATCCCGGCCATGCCATTTTCAAAAACCTTCAAGCGGCTTTTTGAGTCGGGTTCAAATGGCGCCTTGTTCGGCATTGGAATTTTGAATGGATTCTTGCCCTGTGGCTTGGTGTATGTGGCACTTGCAGGAGCGGTGGCTTCAGAAACAGCTCTGAATGGGGCCCTGTATATGTTGCTTTTTGGCCAGGGAACTTTCCCGCTCATGTTCATACTATCATTGGGCAGGGCCTGGAAAGGATTGCAGCAGCGTTTGGCCATGCGCAAACTCATCCCCTGGATGGCAGCTGTGATTGGGATCCTGTTCATCGTACGCGGAATGAATCTGGGAATTCCGTATCTTAGTCCGAAGATGACGCAAAACAAGCACCAAACAGAGGTGGAATGTTGTCATCCTGTGGATAATCACTAGAAATGAAAACCTTCACTTTGAGATTTAGCAAGCGAGATTTTCGGCATTTTAGAATGCTGTTCGTTGGTCTGACGTTAATCTTTGGTCAATTTTCTGCTTATGCTCAAATTCAGGAGGATACTTCTTTCACATTCAAGCGTTTGACTTATCTGCCCGAAGAACTGAATGAAATCTCGGGCATGGTGTATTTTGGGAATGGAAATATTTTGGCCATCAATGATGGAGGCAATCCTGCTGAGCTGACAGAGTTCTCGCCTGTGAATGGTGAAATTCTGAATAGCTATCGGCTGAAAAATGCCCATAATACGGATTGGGAAGCCATCGCCATGGATGATCAAGGGTGGATATATATCGCAGACATTGGCAACAACGCCAATACCCGTATGGATCTATGCATTTACATGGTCCATAAGGACTCCATCAAGAACCCGGAGACAGCCATACGGAAAATTTCTTTCCATTATGCCGATCAAACCTCCTTTCCTCCTCCAGTGGATAGCATGTGGTACGATGCAGAATCTGCGCTTATACTTAACCATGGTCGCAGCATGTCAGCAGATAGCCTCTGGATCATCACCAAAAACAGAACAGAGCCTTTTGATGGCAAAATGTATGTGTATTCGCTGCCC
This sequence comes from uncultured Chitinophagaceae bacterium, assembly GCA_964647785.1. GTDB lineage: Bacteria > Bacteroidota > Bacteroidia > NS11-12g > UBA9320 > CAZYJD01. The sequence continues at coordinate 43,534 of CAZYJD010000009.1, read as the reverse complement.
TTGAATGAGGGCGATACGGTGGTGGCACATTTACAGAATGTCAAGAAGTATACAGAAGGCAAGATCAAAGAATTGGAATGGATAACGGATGCATTCTATGACAGAACCGACGGTGGGCATGGAATAATGGCCTTGAGCAGTTCGAGAACCTTTAGAGCTTTTTATGAAGTTGCACAAGGACGGCCAAAGTCATGGTGGAGAGAAGAAAACCCTTTTCTGTATTATACCAATCTTGGGATGATTCAACAATTTGAAGCCATAACCAGCTTGGGCTGGTCAGGATTAAATAAGTATTGGGTTACTTGTGAGGCCAGCCCGTTTGGACCTGCTGCCCTGTATGAATTGCACTATCGTTGGGTCGCCAATGGGATTACACCCCAGACAAACCAAACAAGTCTTTTTGACTTGAGCCATCTTCCAAATGGAGATGTGCAAGTCAATTATCATGGGAAATTCAATCTACAACTTTACAGCATGGATGGTAAGTTGTTGGATGAATTTGAAGGCAAAGAAGCGGTCCTTATATCGGCAGACCAATTGAAACAACGCCCCCTTCTCATCCATTTGATGACAGAAGGCAAATCCCTTAGCCGCTTGTTACACTGATGCCTTATTGCCTCATTAGGCGATACCTGAACACCTCAGCATTGGCATTCCTCAGCTGAAGCACATAGGGTCCGGAAGGTAATTCAGGCACTGAAATCTCACCAGCGCTCACCATCGATTGAAACACCAATCTTCCATCCATTGAATACAGTTCCATTTGCTTGATCTGCATCTCACCCAAGAAGCTCAAACTTGAGCGGAAAGGATTGGGCACTACTTTCAGTCGGCTGTTAGCAACTTGAACAATGGCGTTGGTGCCTTTTGAAGCACGTGCATGAAAGCCCTGAATGAGTTTGATCGAGCTGTTTTCTTTTTTCTCGATAACCGTCTCACCAACGGTAAAATTCATGCGCAAACTGCCGGCACTCAGTTGGCTGCCTGTAGAGCCAATAACGCTTCGTTCCAGCTTTTGGGCATGGGCCAGACCCACACCCAATAACAATGCAATGGCGATGGTTAGAATTCTCATTTCAGCTCCTTTCTCAGGTCGTTTATTTCCTGTTGAAGTTGCTCAATCATCTGTTGTTGTTCCTGCAGGGCCTTGGTCAGTACAGGAATGAGGCTGATGTAATCCACTGATTTGTAGGTGTGAATATCGAGATCCTCTCCTTTGCCTGTAGGATTGCCAATGTGTTTCTGTTCTTTCACAAGCGTAGGAAACACCTTCTCAAGATCCTGAGCCAGGAATCCGTATTGCTGTCCTTCCGGAAGGCGCATTCCGTAAGCATGGTTCTTAAACACATAGGTTTTTGGATTGAGCTGCATGATGGCATTAAGGCCGCCATTGAGCTCTTTGATGTCTTCTTTCAGAAATTGGTCAGAGGGACCTGTGAGCGTACCCGTGTAGGTGAGGTCGCCATCGAAATAGCCGGCAACCGCAGTGCTTGCAGAATCGGCTACAGCGTAAACGCCATAATTAGAGTTGCTACTGTTACGTACGCTGAAGAAAAGACCACCCACGTTAAATACTCCCGTTCCTGTGCTATTGGCATACACCCCGTAATTTCGGGTGGTGGCTCCTTCTGCTGAGGTGAATAAACCATACGAATTGGTTGCTTCAACATTTGAGATGCCATAAAATGCCGCACCTGTTGAATTGCTTGCTGATGTGGTTCCGGTAGCTACCCCGAGAAATGAGATGGCTTCAACACTTGAGTTTATATCGGTTACAGAACGCACGTTCCAACCGAATGAGCTGGAATTTGGGCGGGGATACAAACGGTAATCGGCCAGAATGGTTCCACCTGTACCTGAATTGGTTATGGAGTCGAACACCTGCAGACGATAAAGAGGATTGTTGCGGTTGATGCCCACGCGATCATTGGCTCCGGAATAAATGTTATTTCCGCTGCGGTTCCAAACAGATCCGCTGCCGCTGCCCAAAGAATCTTTTGCAGGAGCCCAGGCAGAGCCATTCCACTTCAAAACATCATCCATGTTGGGGCTGGCACTGCTTAGGGTTCTTCCCTGTATTTGGCCTGCATTCCAGATTGGTTTGGCAGAATCAGCCTGGAAGGTGTTGCCAATGAGGCTGAGTCCATTGCCCGCACGATAGGAACTTGCCTGTTGGTAAGTCCAGTTCGTACCGTTCCAAATTAGCAGATCACCACTGCTTGGTGCAGCACTGCTGATATTTCTTCCCTGCAATTGGGCAGCATTCCAAAGTGCATCATTGTTGCGTGCACTGAAAGTATTCCCGCTCAACTGCAGTCCATTGCCGGCATTGTAATTACTGCCTCCTGATGTGTTGGTCCAGTTGCTGCCATTCCAGCTCAAAACATCTCCTGAGTTCAGGGTTGAATTCAATGAAATGGGGCGATCTTTTAGGCTTCCTGCATTCCAGATGGAGTTATTGTTCAGTGCTTCAATGGTGTTGTTATTGATATTGATACCCGTTCCTGCCTGATAATTTCCTTGCGGATTGGCCGGAACCCATTGACTTCCGTTGTATTGCAATACTTGATTGTTTTGGGCAGCGCCGCTATTCACATCATTCAGATCATTCAAGCTCATGGATGGTGGGTTTTCCAACTCACCCGCTTTTGAACTATAAAGAGCATAGGGAACAGATTGCAATTGCATCATTCCCATATTGGTGTACCCCTGTCCGCGGTCTACTTCTACTTTTACAAAGTGGGCACCCGCACCCCATTTAATCTCGGAGAAGCTACCGTTTAAGACAGAACCCTGTCCGATGACCAAATTCACCAGACCATTTTCTGAGGTGGTGAGTAGGTGACTTTCTTCGTATTCTCGAATCGTTCCACTGGCGCCACTGTATATGCCAAGACGAAGGGTTACCGATGTATTTGCAAGCGCTTGCCCTTGATTATCAGTAATTACGGCTTGGTAATTCAGCCCAAGGGGCGATTGGGCATTTGACATACCCCCCCAGCCGATCATAAACATAAGGCCAAAAGCCAATTTGTTGATGTAATGTTTCATGGTTAATGTTTTGGATTTTATAGAGGCGCAATTACGCGTTTTTGAACTGAATGTTAATCACATATAGTTTAAATTTACATCCTTAAAAATGGTGTATGTACAACCAATACGAAGTGTTTGGCAGGCAACCAATAGAACCTCAGGCACATCTCAAGACTTAGAATTGATTATGAAAAAGACTGCTGGTCTATTTTTAACCCTGTTAATTGCAGCAACGCTGAATGCGCAAACCACCCGCGATACCATGAATCATCCGTATTGGATTGAGATGATGCAAAATCCCGGGCAAAATTTTTTCCAGACCCAAAGGGCTTTTGAATTATATTGGCAAAATAGGCCGATCGAAAAGTCGTCGGGATACAAGCCATTCAAACGTTGGGAGTTCAGCGTATTTCCTCTAGTGCAACCCAATGGCAGCATCATGGATGCAGGACAGGTTTATCGCGAAATTGAACGTGAATGGAAAATGCGGCAGGGACAGCAGATGGTAACCCTTGGAGCTGCCTGTTTCAGCAACGGTGCCTGGGAAGAGTTGGGCCCAGTTTACCAGCCGGGCAACAGAACTTCGCAACCCAATGGTTTGGGAAGGGTGAATGCTTTGGCTTTTCATCCCTCAGATAGCAATCAAATATGGGCCGGAGCCCCGGCCGGAGGCTTGTGGCACAGCCTTGATGGAGGTAAAACATGGATCACCTATACCGATACCCTTGCAACCCTTGGCGTTTCAAGTATAGCCATCCATCCGCAGCGTCCTGATACCATTTACATAGGAACGGGAGATCGCGATGCAAGCGATAGCTATGGTTTGGGGGTTTTTGTATCCTATGATGGCGGAAAAAACTGGCAGCAGCACAATACAGGCATGGGCAATCGAACGGTTGGCCGATTGCTCATTGATGAGAACAATCCGGACGTCTTGTTAGCGGCTACGAATGCGGGGATCTACCGAAGCGTAAATGGCGGCAACAATTGGTCGCAAACAATTTCTGGTAACTTCAAAGAACTGGTTTTTAAGCCCGGCAATAGTCAGGTGTTGTATGCCAGCCAAGGCAGATTCTTTTATCGATCGACCAATAATGGTCAAAACTTCAGCCAAATAACAAGCGGTATTCCAACAAGTGGTGCTCGTGGTGCCATAGCTGTTACTCCTGCCGATACCAATTTTGTGTATTTCATACTCTGCAATCAGCGAAATTTTAACAGCTTGAATTTATCAACCGATGGTGGCGCTTCTTTCACCACCATGAGCACCACCCCTAATATCATGGATTATTCCCATCTCGGCAGCGGAACAGGCGGGCAGGCGTGGTACGATTTGGATATGGCAGCCGATCCTTCTGATAAATCGGTTATCTATGTCGGTGGCGTGAATGTTTTTCGCTCGGCCGACAGAGGAAGAACTTGGAAAATCAATGCGCACTGGGTAGGAACAGGCGCACCTGCCGTGCACGCCGACCACCACATCATGGAATACAACCCGCATACAGGAGCGTTGTACAGTGGTCACGATGGCGGGGTGCATCGCACGCATGATCAAGGTAAAACTTGGGTAGACCTGAGTAAAGACCTCGGCATTGCGCAGATATACCGTCTCAGTCAGGGTGCCAAGAACCCGGATATGGTCATCAACGGTTATCAGGACAATGGTACGGGCATGATGATTGGTGGACAATGGTTTACAGTAATGGGAGGGGATGGAATGGATTGTGAAATCAACCCCCAAGATGCCACCTGGGCGTACAGCGATCTTTATTATGGAGATGTACGTAGGTATAAAAATGGTTATTACAATGGAACCATTGCAAAACAAGGCGTAAACGGAATCAACGAACAAGGCAATGCGTCCACCATGTTTGTGGGGTATAAAAACATTTGGCGCTCGAACAATGTAGACACCACTTCAGCCAATTTGGTAAAATGGACCAAAATCAGCAACAACCTAGCTGGAAGCAATTCGCAGAATGTACTGCATTTAGAAAACAGCCCTGCCGATCCTGAGCGTTTGTACATGTCGCGTTACGACAACAAACTTTTCCGCACAGATAATGCCGGAGCAGCCAGTCCTACCTGGATAAATTTAACTTCATCCTTGCCCGTCAATAATGATGTGATGTGGATTGAAAGCCATCCGCGCAAGAAGGATGAAGTTTTCATTTCTTTGGGCAATAGGGTGTACCGATCAACCAATGCCGGAAGCAGCTGGACTAACTACAGCAATGGCTTGCCGAACATCCCGGTTATGTCATTGGTGTTTGACTCTAGTAGTAAATTACAGGGCGTTTATGCAGGAACTTATGGCGGGGTGTATTATCGCGACACCACCATGAGCTCTTGGTTGTATTTTAGCGATGGCATGCCCTTGCAGAGCAGGGTGCGCGATTTGGACATTTACTATCATCCAACAGATCGTAGCAAAAGCCATGTGGTGGCAGCCACCTATGGCAGAGGAAACTGGAAAAGTCCTTTGTACGATGAAGAACAAGAGGCACCCATAGCAGGCGTGAGACCGGAAAGCATGCAAATTTGTCGGGCTGAAGTTCTTCGTTTATTCGACACATCAGCCAAATACCCGACCGAATATGAGTGGTTCATTCAGCCCAATACATTCAGTTTTGTACAGGGCACTGATAGCAGCAGCAAAGATGTGGCAATCCAATTCAATCAAAAAGGCTCTTACACAGTCACTCATATTGTTCGCAATTGTTGGGGCGAGGATACCCTTCAACTTCCACAAACCATAGCTGTAGGAGACCCTGTACGACCGGCTTTTTGCGCCGGCAGCACCATTACTGTGGGTAATTATGGCATAGGCATTCATGAATTTGAATTGAATGGACAGGCTTATGCATCATCAACCGCTAGTTCAGAAGGAGGATATATCGATGCCGCATGCACCAAAGTGTTCCGTTTAAAGTCAGATACTGCTTACTGGACGGAAATCAAAACAGGACCCAGCTATGATGAAAGCGTGCGGGTGTACATTGACTTCAATGACAATGGTCGGTTCACCGATCCTGGAGAAATGGTTTTGGAGAGTGCAAAGAAAAGAGTGGATCATGCAGATAGCATTCGCATACCGCAGGTGGTGGTGTTCAACACCATCTTACGCATGCGTGTGATGAGCGATTACGACAATTTGTTGCTTTCCAAAGGCCCCTGCGATAGCGTGAAATACGGGCAGATTGAAGATTATGGGGTGATCATTGAACCTCAAAAGGCTTGGCCCCGCTTTGTATGGGATCGGGACTCTTTGTGTCCGGGAGAGCTTGTCACCTTTACCGACTCAAGTGAGGGGGTCATCGCTTCCTGGCTTTGGGATTTTGGTCCCAATGCCTCAAAAGATACGGCCATGAGCCAGGGTTCTCATACACTTTCATTCAACCAAAGCGGCTGGCAGCGGGTTTCGCTGAGTCTAAATGGCGACACCACTCTGGTGATGGATAGCGCGGTGTATGTAAAACCCTTGCCCGTTCTTTCTTATGTGCAGGGCGGAAAAGATACATCAGTTTGTGAAGATGAAACCATCAGCTTTCAAGTGAGTACAAGTGGATTCAATTTGCAAGGTGAATGGATGCAAGATGGCATGCGTACGAATATTACCAGCTCTCAATTATTGTTGAATCAAACGCAGTTGTCAGATAGTGGAGCGTATTATTACCGGGCAAATGCCAATGGTTGTCGCGATAGCTTGCATGCTTTCCGCTTGAGGGTACATCCAACGCCAGAGGTTCAGTTGCTAGCAGATAGCATCAAGCAGTGTGCTAAAAATCAGCAGTTTGGTTTAAGGCTTCGCCATCAACTGCAAGGCCCAGGGATTAGCGAATACCTTTATTTTGGTGATGGCAATGGCATCGCAGACACCCTTGGAAATCCCCAGTACAACTCATCGGGCATTTATCAGGCAAAAGGTGTCGTTCGTACCCCTCAAGGTTGTGCAGATAGCGCGGAAATAAGCCTGGAAGTGCTCGCTCATCCACAAGCATCCTTGCTCTTGAATTCAAGTGATGAGCAATGTGAGAAAGGGAATGCATTTGCACTGGAAGATCGTTCGGTTTTTTCAGGAAGCATGCTTATTCGATGGGAAAGTGGTGATGGAAGGGGGCTAAGTGGAAGCCCATTGCAATTGCAATATGCCACTTCCGGCAATTACCAACTGCTTCTTATTGCCGAAAGTGCCAATGGATGTTCAGATACTGCAGAGCAATTGCTTGTGGTTCATCCGAACCCGCAGTTGCTGGTGGATGTGAATCAAACTGAACAGTGTTTCAAAGGGCATGCATTTAATATCACCGACCAAAGCATCATCGCATCAGGTAATATGCAGAATCCTGAATGGGATTTGGGAGACGGAAATACCGCAACAGGATTGCAAATAAATGCATACCAATATGCACAACCCGGTCTTTATACCCTCACCCTAGAAAGGGAAAGTGATGAGGGGTGTCGCGATACTGCTGTATTGCAACTGCAGGTACATCCCAATCCACAGGCTGGATTTAGTGTAAACGACAGTGCGCAATGCTTCAATGGCCATTCTTTTGAATTCATCAATCAAACCCAAATTTCATCGGGTGCAATTGCCAATCATCAATGGGATTTCGGCGATGGAAATAGTTCAACGCAAATTGACCCAGCCCCTGTGCAATATGCAGATAGCCTAAGTTATGGGGTGCAATTAATTACAGAAAGCGATGAGGGCTGTGCGGATACCTTCAGTCGATTGGTTCGTGTTTGGCCTTCGCCACAGGCTATTTTTAGTGGGGGTGAAATTTGCTTGGGTGAGTGGTTCGTTTTTACAAGTAATATTCAATCCGGGAGCAATCTTGAATGGGATTGTGGGGATGGAACGAGTTCTTCGCAAAACCCTTATCGTCACCATTACAAACAAAGCGGCAACTATGATATAAAAATGAGGGTTGTCAATGCCTATGGTTGTTCTGATAGTTTAATGATTCCGGCTGGTCTTGTGGTAAATCCGGTTCCTATGGCGCGCTTTCAATTGGAGCGTTTATCGAGTTTTGGTTTGCAGACCACCTATCAAACCGTTAATCAAAGCACCAGCGCTCAAAGCTTTTTGTGGGATTTTGGCAATGGCAGCCAGAGTGCCTCAGAAAATAGCGACTACACCTACAATGATACCGGGCAGTATCTGGTGCGCTTGATCGCCATGAATGATTTTGATTGCAGCGATACCGCTTACCAATGGTTATCGGCCAGTCCGGAGGCAGTGGTTTTGGGGGTGAATGCTTTTTCGCCCAATAACGATGGATTGAATGATGGTTTCAGAATACATGGCATTGAAGTGGCGCTCGAATACGAGTTGCGAATTTTCAACCGTTGGGGTGAAGTACTCTTCCTCACTTCCAATCCCCAGGAGAGCTGGGATGGCACATACAAAGGTTCACCCGTGCAAGAAGGCTATTATTTCTACATGCTTAAGGGGGTAGGACTGGATGGAGAGGCATTCCATTCCAGCGGAAGAATTCAGTTGATGAGGTGATATAAAAATACTTTTGTTTGTTTCTTCCAGTGGAAGCCCTTCATACAAAGTGCATTCTGTTATAGTTAGCAAAGGGGGGGAATGAATGACCTTATTCCCCTTTGGGCTTGGCCTGTTTTACTTTGTAGGTAATGCTGAACATCACGTAGCGGGTAACGGCATTCGTGCGGTTTTCACTGTAGCTGTTCGCACTCCACCATCGCCAAAGATTCTGATTTCGGTTGAGAAAATCGTAGCCTTGTAGACCGATCATCCATTTGCCGGCTTCGTCGAGTGTGTAATTGATGCTGCCCGACCAAATGGGGATGCTGGTTAATGAGTTGCTGCCATTGCTTCCAAAAATCTGCCAGTTGAGCACACTTTGAATTTCCAGGCGTTTGTGCGGGGTATAAATGATTTCGGCATCAACATTATGCGATAGGAATGCATTGTTGCTGATGGCACCAACGCGTCCCCGATTCAAGCCAATGTCATAGCCTGCATTCAGATTTAATTTCTCAAATTGGTTGAACTTCAGGCCCACACCTGTTCGATAATTTTGTGTTCTGCTTTGCAGCGCCTCATTGTTCTGAAGCACAAAAGACTGATTTTGTTGAAAGCTCAGGTTCCATTCAAAATCACACTTCAGTTTATTGATTGGCCAGTTCAGACCAATGGTATGATTGCTGTTTGAATTTAATCCATAATTGGTATAGCGGCTGCTCGCTATGTTTTCCGTATTGATTGTTCGATCTGCCACCACTGGGTTGGGCATGGCGCTGAACCAGTTGGAGTAATACACTGATTTTCTAAGACCGAATATGCGCATATAACGGCCCCCGCCCTGATATGTCACGCTATTTTGAAGCTGAATATTTCCTTCCAGGGAATTGAAAGGGTTGGTGTTGTTGATTACTGGCAAAATTTGTTGAATGCCGGGGCGATTGATGCTGGTGCTGAAATGGAAATATGCTTGATAAGCTTGTTTTTTGGTGGATCGAAAGTACAATCCCGGAGTGAATAGCCATTGTGGCAGCTCAAATTCATTGGGCTTGTCGGTTGTAAATGTCCGGCTCTCGAGGTTCTGGCTCATTTTAGGGATGAAGTGCAGTGTGCTAAACGAGTCGATTTCCCATTTCAGATAGAGCAGGTATTCCATCAATTGCAGTTTAACTTCTCCAATGGGGCTGTTTTCCGGCAACAAACCATCTTCCGTAAGCCAGTCAAAGTCGTGGCGGTAATAACTGTTAAGCCATTTAATACCCGGACTCAATTCGATCTTCTCAGATACCTGATGGGTGTAGCTGGTATTGGCAGATAAGGTGAACTCTGAACTGCTCAATTGCTGTGTAATGGCGGGGGTCCATTCTGTTGGCAGCCGAAGTGCAATGGCGGCAGATTCAAAGTAGGCCAGATCTTTATTGCCGTGTTGTGAGCCTCCTGCATATACGGCATTGTACCATTTCCCTTTGTTGTTGCGGTTTTTGCGAACCCAGTTCAGCTTGGCAGCAAAGCTACCAAGGTCATCGCTTTGCTCTCTTAAATTGATGCCACTGTTAAGCAGGCTGTCTTCCCGGGTATTGTTCTGTATGAAGTTTCGGTCGCTTTGTTGTGCGGTGAGTGAAGTCTGTGCCCTTAGTTTAAAAGTGTTTAGGGTGTCGGGTTTGTATTCAAATGTCCAGTTCAGTTGGTGATTGAGTTTTGCATTGCCGGCACTGTCAATGGTGTTCGACTGCAAGGTGTTTTCACCGACATACACCTCTGAAAAGCTCTCTCGTAGTTCAAGTCCATTGTCTTTGCCCAGCATGTAGCTAAAATTAGTTTTGGTGTGTTTGCCGGGTTCGATGTTAAGGTTGGCACCGATGCCGCGATAGGTGGTTACGCCCCCTCCTGAAAAGGTCATGTAATTCCAATCGTCCAATGGGCTGATGGAAAAAGCACCAAATTTGGCGATATCCTGCCAGCCGTAAAGCCTTTCATTGATGTTATTCATTCCACCAATGATGCTAACTTGGGTCTTTTTTCGGAAGAAATTCATATTCGCATGCACTCCATATTGCTTGTCTGGACCATATGCCGTATGCACCCTGCCAAAATAACCCTGATCCAATTCCTCTTTCAGCACCAGATTGAGCACTTTCTCTCGGTTTTGACCTCCGTCGGTGTTGAGTTCATCCTGCTCTTTTTCCCGATCAACCAGTTCAACTTTGTCCACCAAAGATGCGTCGATGTTCTTGGTGGCCGCTTCCACATTGCCTCCAAAAAACTCTTTTCCATTCACCATTACTTTGGTGATGCTTTCTCCATTGGTGGTAATGGTTCCATCCTTGTTTACCGTAAGGCCGGGTAGTTTTTTCAGCAGATCTTCTACATCGGCATTGTTCCCCGTTTTGAAATTCTCTGCATTGTACACCATGGTATCACCATTGAACATCACCGGAATACGCCTTGCCTTTTTCATCACTTCTTTTAGCGTCATTTCTGAAGCAAACATCTTTACAGCAATGCTTGTATCAGAAGAGAGATAGATGCCGCTGCTATCCACATTATAACCCACGCAGGCCACAACTACTTCATAAAAACCTTCTTTCAGGTTTTTAAAAGAGAAACTCCCGTCGGGCTGGCTGATGTTGAATGCAGAAAAGAGACTATCAGATGGTGAAAGCAGCACAATACTGGCGTATGGAATGTTTTCATTGTTTGCTCCGTTGATTGTTCCTTTTAACTGGTATTGTGCTTGAGCATTGAGGCCAACTGCAAGGAATATGAAGGCAAGAATGGATTTTATGGTCATAAAGAAGTGTGCGAATCTAATGTAACGAAGGTTTTGGAATTGCAATTCCGAATGGTTTAGGCCTTGATTTTACAGTGGTAAAACAATCCATTCAGTAAAAGCAAAAAGAGAAATGCCAACTTATTCTTTCATCCAGGGATGAATTTTAATCAGTTGCCCCTCTTGATATATGCTTAGAAAGTAAAGTCCTTTTGGCAAAGCTGAAACATCCAGATGAGTTAGCTTAACCAATGGGGTTGACCACTTTCTACCCAAAACATCTGTGCATTCGAAACGCAGCTCCGCAGGATTCATATCGGTGCGAAGCCGAAGCAAGTCAGCGGCAGGATTGGGAAATAGTTCGAGCTTCAAATGGCTGAGAGGGGTGTTAAAGGTGCTCAGCAGGCCTTCGCAACCCTGAACGTAATTGCGGGTCGTAGAAGTGTCGATGACCACCGATGCGTCTCCGGGGAAACTGGGCACCAAAAACCCAAAATATACCAGCAACATTTCATCGGCCGTACCTTCACCTAGACGCACATTTTTAGGTGGTCGATTGGGATTCTCCGGATTATTCGCTGTGTTGTCATAGGTGGCTTCCACCCACAACTGAGTGCCGGCTTCGATTACCAGAGGTTTCTGGAACATGTAATCGCCCTGCCAGTGGAAATCCCATTCGGGAATATCGATGATGGGGATGGTATCCTTACTGCCTGGTGCAAATCCCCATACTTTGATGCTTTTTCCTAAAAGATGCATGTGCGGAAAAACACTGATCAACGTACCTTTAACTGGGGTGGTGAGGGTACTCCAGAACGTTTTGGTGGTATTGGCTGGTATGAAGAGAGGTCCATTAACCATGGTTTGGCCGTGTTCGAGCAGCGGTGCGTATGCTACGGGGCGCTGGACTTGTTCGGTGGCAATGAAACGGAAGGCGGTGGCATCTTTTTGGCCTTTGGTATCGGGGGCGTAATGCACCTGTAAGATTAGAATTCCATCGGCCGGTAATCGGGCGGCCATGCCTTGCGGGTAATAGGTAGCACTTGCACCGGGGGTCCAGCCGCCAATGAGGGCAGAACTTGCACTGCCGGTAGAGCCGAATGAACTGTAACCTGGTTCCGGATCAGCTGCATCCAATTGCTGAATTCTTTGTCGGGCGGTATCCGAAAACACCAGCACGTGGTGCACCATTTCCAGGTTTCCCGGCAGTACTTCCCATGCTTTGATGTACCAGTCTTTGTCGTTTTTCGGGTCAATTACAAAGCAGCGGTAGTTGTCATCAGTAGCCGTGTTGGTGTATTCCGTCATGCTCAGCTCTTTGGCTGAAGGATCATCAATTTCGCCTTCGCTGTTGAATACGGGTAGGGCAGGCTCCAGGCTTGGGTTACCTCTCAGGGCACCTTCGTTTACCCAATCAATGATGCGATCTTTTTCCCATTCGCTCAGATTTCGCGCATGAGCCAGCCTGTTGAAGTCATTGTTTACCGGCCAGGGAGGCATGCTGCCGGTGCTGACCGCGTATCGAATGGAAAAGCGCTCATTAAAAGCTTCTTCATAAGAACTGATGGAAAATGGAGCGACCCCTCCTTCGCGGTGGCAGGGTGTGCAATGGGTGTAAATGATACAGGCTACTTCCTCACTCCAAGTGGGAGGCTTGCCGTGCTGGCCCGCACCCAACACTTGATGAAAGGAAAGTACGGTGAGGAAAAATGCGCTGAAAATGGTTTTCATGTTCTTAATAGGTCACTTAAGTGAAGAAAAAGTTGCACACATGCTAAACAAATTTAACCTAACTGTGGTATTTATGGGTACATACGCACCCCCAATAGTTTTACTTTTGTCGGCATCTAAGAAACATGGCTGAAAAACGATTTAATAAAACCATTGTCAGATCGCTTATTGGTGGCGCACTAATAATCTTCGCGGGCATCTTACTCTCCAAAAGGCTTTCTTCCGGAGGACCAGAGAAAAGCATCAACATCTCTTTTCGGAACAAGCTCGTTGCGGTTCAAGAAGTGAAAACCCATGAAATCCCATTGAAAATCCATGTGAATGGGCGTTTGAAAGCATTGAATCGGATGGAAATATATCCCGAGGTAAATGGCATTTTGCTGAGCACCTCTTTTCGGGAAGGTGCTTCCTTTGGGGCGGGTGATATCATCGCGAGGCTAGATAGCAAGGAGTTTGAGTTACAATTGCAGTCGCAAAAAAGCAGCTTAATTTCTTTGCTGGCACAGAGTTTACCTGACATGGCTGTTGATTATCCGGACGCCTATCCTTCTTGGAAGTCTTTTGCCGCTTCCATTCGCAGTGATGCTTCGCTTCCATCACTTCCAACGATTGCCAACGATCAGTTGCGACAGTATTTATCGGTGCGGAATATTTTGCCGAGCTATTACAACATTCAAAGCCAGGAAGAGCGCTTAAAAAAGTACGTAATCAAGGCGCCATACAGCGGAATTCTCAGTGAGGCCATGGTAGATCCCGGTACGATGGTGCGCGCCGGACAAAAAATCGGAACATACGTCAACCGAGCTGCTTATGAGTTGGAGGCATCCCTCAGTTTAAATGATTTGAATTATTTGAAAACCGGAAGCAAGGTTCGTTTATATACCGAGCAAAAAGACCAATCCTATATCGGCACCCTATCGAGGGTAAATACAGTGGTTGATCCGCTTACACAAATGGTGTCTGCATTTTTGAGGGTGGAAGGTCAGGAGCTGCGCGAGGGCCTTTACCTGCAAGCCGAAATTTTGGGAGGCGTGGCAGAAAATGCGTATGAAGTCAAGCGCCAAATGTTGCAAGGCACCCAATTATACCTGGTGGGGCGTGATTCAAGTCTTTATTTGAAAGAAGTAGAAATCATCAGTTTCAACGGCGAAAATGCCATCATCAGAGGTTTGGAGAGTGGCGATATGATGCCTGTTCGAATGGTTCCCGGAGCGTTTGAAGGACTGAAGGTGATTCCTGAAATTCAGAACGATTCGAAGAAAGGCGCATGAAAAAACTGATTGATTATTTCATACGCTACCAGGTATCCACCAACACCTTGTTGATCATGTTGGCGGTGTTTGGCGCGATTGCCTATTCAAAAATTACTGCGAGTTTTTTCCCTCTGGTAGACAGTCGCATTGTAAATGTGCAATTGATTTATCCCGGCGCCTCTCCCGAAGAAATGGAAGAAGGGGTGGTTACCCGTGTGGAAGAGCAGCTGGAAGGGGTGAGTGGTATTGAACGCATTACCTCCGTGAGCAGCGAAAATGCAGCTACCGTGACTGTTGAGGTAGAAAAGGGCTACAATACCAGTACTGCTTTAGAAGACATTCAAAATGCGGTGAATAGCATCAATAATTTTCCTTCAGGACTCGAAAAGCCATTGGTTTTCCTGCGGGAGAATGTCAACTTCACCATCAATTATGCCATTGCTGCAGAAAATATCAGCTTACATGCGCTGAAGGATTATGCGCGCCGTATTGAGCGCGATCTGCTTTCACATGAGGGTATCAGCAAGGTTGAACTGGCGGGTTTCCCTGAAGAAGAAATAGAAGTGGCATTGAATGAGGATGCCCTTCGCACTTACGGCATCAGCATCGAGCAGGTTGGAGCGCTGATCAGAAGTGCCAACATCGACATCACCGGAGGATCTGTTAAAACCAGTGATGAAGAATTGCTCATCCGCAGCCGAAATAAGGGATACCATGCACGGGAATTGGAGAATCTCGTGTTGAAAAGCAATGCCGACGGAACCATCCTTCGGTTGAAGGATGTAGCGCGCGTTCAGGATCGTTGGGCGGATGACCCCAACAGGATTTATGTGAATGGTAAGCCTGGCGTTGAAATCCTTGTGAGCAGCACTGATCGGGAAGATTTGCTGGAGAATGCCGAGTATGCACGTGCGTACTTCAAAGAGTTCAGCAGTTTAAATCCTGAGATCAATGCCATCCTTATTAAAGATCAGAGTGAGACCCTTAATGAACGAAAAAACCTGTTGCTCGAAAACGGAATCATAGGCACAATGCTCGTGCTCAT
Source organism: uncultured Chitinophagaceae bacterium (assembly GCA_964647785.1). GTDB lineage: Bacteria > Bacteroidota > Bacteroidia > NS11-12g > UBA9320 > CAZYJD01. The sequence continues at coordinate 28,202 of CAZYJD010000009.1, read as the reverse complement.
TTTACTTTCCATGTTCTTGAACATCCGCATCGCATTTTGGGTGGCATTGGGCATTCCCGTTTCCTTTTTAGGGATGTTCATACTGGCCCTTTATTACGGGGTTACGATCAATGTGATTTCGCTGTTTGGTATGATCGTGGTGATTGGTATATTGGTTGACGACGGCATTGTGATCAGCGAAAATATCTACAGCCATTATGAGCAGGGAAAGAGTGCCATACGCGCTGCCATCGACGGAACCATGGAAGTGGTGCCGGCCGTGTTCTCAGCGGTGTTCACCACCATGGTGGCTTTCAGTTTTTTCTTCATGGTGGATGGTCGCGCGGGTGATTTTTTCAGTGAGCTGGCCTTTGTGGTGATTGCCACCCTTTTTGTATCGCTCATTGAGGCACTGATCATTCTCCCCTCTCACCTCGGGCACAGCAAAGCTTTAAAAGCAGGTGCCAAGATGAATAAATCGCGCTTGGAAAAATTCACTGACAAGGCCATGTACCTCATGCGCGATCGTATGTATGCGCCAGTGCTCAGAGCAGCGCTCAAGCATAAATTCATGACCTTTAGTATTGCAGTGGCTTTGATGATCATCACCGTTGGGGCTATCAAGGGAAGGCTGATTCGATTTACATTTTTTCCGGTGATTGAGCGGAATGAAGTGCCGGTGAATCTGAATATGCCTTCGGGGACCCTTGAGAATGTTACCAATGAAAGGCTCATCCTCATTGAAGAAGCCATTGCCAGAGTGAATGAGAAGCTTAAAAAGCAATCAGGTGAGGACATTGATGTGATCCAAACGGTGGAGAGAAAAATTGGGCCGGGCACCCATCAAGGGGTGGTGAATGCAATACTTGTTGGAAGTGAAAAACGCACGGCCAGCAGCATGCAAATTGCTGCCATGTTCCGGGAAGAAGTAGGCCCAATGGATGATGCCGAACAACTTACCTTCGGTTTTTCAAGCGCATTCGGAAAGCCGGTGAGTGTGAGTTTACAGGGCGAAAATCAAAAGGAGCTCGATCTCGCTAAAGATGAACTAAAAATGGCCATGCAGGCCTTGCCCGAGTTAAAAGATGTGGTGGAAAATGTGCAGGAGGGCCGTCGTGAGATTCATTTGCGCCTGAAGGAAAAGGCATACATTTTAGGTTTTACAGAAGCCTCCATCCTGAACCAGGTGCGTCAGGGTTATTTTGGTCTTGAAGCACAGCGTTTGCAGCGCGGAAGCGATGAAGTGAAGGTATGGGTGCGCTATGATGAAGCGCAAAGGGCCTCCATTGATGAGCTGGAGAATATGCGCATACGCACACCGCAGGGACTTGAAGTGCCACTGTCGGAATTGGCCGAGGCCGAAGTGAGCAGAGGGGTGGTGGCCATCAACCATCTCGATGGACAAAAACAGGTGACGGTAGAAGCTGAGCTGAGCAACCGACAAGTGTCTGCACCCGATGTGATTGCACAAATTCGGGCCGATGTTGTGCCCGGCATATTGGCTCGTCATCCGGGAATTAGACCGCTTTATGAAGGTCAAAATAGAGAGGCGGCCAAAACCCAGCGCTCCAGCCGTTTTGCACTGCCGTTTGTATTGGTGAGTATTCTCGCCATCATTACCTTTACCTTCCGATCATTTGGACAGTCGCTGATCATCATGATGTTCTTGGTACCTTTCAGTCTGGTGGGAGTGGCATGGGGGCATTTTGTGCACGGTCAGCAAATGAGCATTCTGAGTTTTCTTGGAGTGGTAGCGCTGATCGGAATCATTGTGAACGACAGTTTGGTGCTGGTGAGTAAGTTGAATGGCTTCCTCAAAGAAGGCATGACATTCAGTGAGGCTGTTTATCAGGCCGGATATGTGCGTTTCAGGGCTATTTTTTTAACCAGTATGACCACCATAGCCGGATTGGCACCGCTTATTCTGGAAAAGAGTTTTCAGGCGCAGTTTCTCATCCCCATGGCCATTTCGGTGGCTTACGGTATCGGTTTTGCGACCCTGTTAACCCTCATCTTGTTACCAGTGCTGTTGGCGAGCTGGAATGATATGCGCCGTAGATTTTTATGGCTTTGGGATGGCGGCGTGATGCCAAGTGCAGAAGAAATTGAACCTGCAATCATTGAAATGAAAAGCGAGCAATATGAGCCTTAGAATTAATACAATTGTTTTGCTGTTTTTTGGGCTGGTTTTCAATGCCCAATCGCAGGTGCGTGAATGGAGTCTGGATGAGTTGATTGCGTATTGTCTTTCCAATAATTACGATGTTCAAATTGCAGGGAATCAGGAGGCCGCAGCAGACAATTTGGCCAATCGTGCTCAGGCAGGTTATTTGCCTTCCCTCAATCTCAATAGCGGAGCCAACATCAGCAATAACCGAACAAAACTTGAATTTGCCGGCGGCATACCCAATGTGGAAAGAAGTGGAGTGGTCAATACAGGACTCAGTGCCGGTTTGGGGTTGAATTACGTTTTGTTCAATGGATTTGGAAGAGTTAGCACCTATGAGATGCTCATGAAGAGCAGGGAGCTTTCAGAAGTTGAGTCGAGGGTGGTGGCCGAAAATGCCGTATTTGAAGTGATCAGCAGGTTTTTGAATCTGCAGCAATATGAGTTGGATTTGCAGGCACTCTATCAAAATCGTCAAATCAGTCAGGAACGTTTAAAGCGGGTAAACAATGGTCTTCAAAGTGGCAGCAGAACCGGCGCAGATTTACTGGCTGCGCGAATTGACTTTTATACCGACAGCATCGGCGTATTGCAGCAAATCAACATCATAGAAAAAGAGAAAGCCGCGTTGAATCTGCTTTTAGGCCGAAATCCTCAGGAACCTTTGTTCATTAAAAAGGAGTTGCCATTGCCGGAATCTCCGCGTATTGAACAGCTTAGAGAAAGAGCCAAGAGCAATGGTGCAAGTGTATTGTTGGCCAAGATTGGTTTTGAAATGAGCGGTTTGCAAAGCAAAAGCATTGGCGCCTCAAGATATCCGCTCATCAGCCTGAATGCCGGTTATGGTCTGAATTCTTCACAAAATGGTGCGGGCATCGTGTTGAGTCAAAACACCTTGGGTCTCAATGCCGGACTAAACTTCAGCATGCCATTGTTCAATGGATATCAGCTGAGCAATGCCCTTAAAAATGCCCGTTTGGAAGAGGATAACAGCGCCATAAGAATGAAGCAGGCATTGCAGCAAATCGACTATCAGCTGCGCATGGCGGAATTGGATATGTATGAACTGAAAAGCAGGATAGCGGTGCTGGAAACCAATGTGGAATTGGCTGGCGATCTTGTTAAAAGAGCAGAACTGCGTTTCTCAAACGGTCAGATTACTTATAGTGAACTGCGAAGTTTTCAGCTGCAATTGCTTCAAAGTAAAAACGCCCTACACCAAGCCAATGTGCAGTTAGCACTCTTATATTACGGCCTTCTGCGACTGGAGGGAAGCCTGATTAGGTAAGACATAAGGTCATTTGAGATGTGATCTGCTGGCGTCAAGAGACACAAGAGCAAAGAGGTGAAGAAGCGCAGAGGTCACGCACCAGGGTCAACCTTATTTCTGCATGTATAAGCATTCACGCTTAAAAAGTTCTGTTTTTCTGATCAAAAAAAGCAAACTGTGAGGAATCCACAATCAGGAGTCAGGTATCCGGAGTTAGGAATCAGAAATCAGAAGTCTATCTTTGCTTTCTATAATTTATGACAACAGGACTTGAATACAACACCCAACTGCCCGATCTGCGACTCAGTGAATATGGTCGCAGTGTACAGCAGATGGTTGAGCATCTTCAGACCATTGAAGATCGTGCCAAGCGCTCGGAATTGGCAAAAACCATTGTTCGGGTAATGATCAACCTCAATCCGGGCATTAAAGAGCTGGATGATTACGAGCATAAACTTTGGGATCATCTGCATATCATTTCCGGTTTTCAGCTGGATGTAGACGCCCCCTTTGCTCCTCCCACACCAGATCAATTGAATCAAAAACCAGGCAGGGTTCCCTATCGCGAATCCTTAATTAAGTTTCGATTTTACGGCCGCAACCTTCAAAACATGGTGGAAAAAGCTTCAGAAATCGAAGATGGAGATATCAAAAAGGCTTTTATCAACTACATCGCTTCCTTCATGGTTAACTCATCGCGCAACTGGAATGATGAAAACCTTACTCCTGAAGCCGTAATTGATCATTTGGCAACTTTATCAAAAGACCAACTGCAACTAAAGGCAGATGAACTGGATATTATGATTGACAAGCGCCAGAAGAGCCGGAACAATAACAATTTTAAGCCACAAGGCAATTTTCGTAAAAAGAAAAATCGTAAACGCAGATAATTCATGGGAAGTTTTCTGATTGAAGGTGGTACCCGGTTAAAAGGGAGCATAGAACCACAGGGGGCTAAAAATGAAGCCCTTCAAATTGTATCAGCCGTTCTGCTCAGTGCAGAAAGCATCATCATCCGGAATGTGCCTCAAATACGCGATGTGCTGCGCCTCATTGAGTTGTTGCAAGGACTTGGCGTAGAAGTAGAAAAACTGAACAACAATGATTATCGCTTTTGCGCGGCAAACATCGATTTGGACTACATGAACTCAGAGGAGTTCAGAAAGAAAGCCGCCAGCTTAAGAGGTTCCATCATGATCATTGGTCCATTGCTCGCGCGCTTCGGTCGCGGTTACATTCCCAGTCCGGGAGGCGATAAAATAGGCCGTCGCCGCCTCGATACACATTTCATCGGTTTTGAAAATCTCGGAGCTGACTTTGAATATCTCAAAGATGAAAACTTCTACAAAGTAGAAGCAAAAAAACTCAAGGGCAACTATATGTTGCTGCCCGAAGCTTCAGTAACCGGTACAGCCAATATTCTGATGGCCGCCGTACTTGCCGAAGGAACCACCACCATTTACAACGCCGCCTGCGAGCCTTATGTGCAGCAGTTGTGCCGCATGCTCAATAGCATGGGTGCTAAAATTAGTGGGGTAGGATCTAATTTACTCAGCATTGAAGGCGTAGGGGAACTGGGTGGAACTGAGCACAGAATTCTGCCAGATATGATTGAAATTGGAAGCTTCATGGCCATGGCTGCCCTTACCCAAAGCGAACTTACCATCAGCAATGTGCGCGCCGATCAGCTTGGCCTCATTCCTGAAACTTTTCGTAAGCTCGGTCTTAAGTTCGTTATCAAAGATGATGATATCCTTATACCGGCCCAAAGGCATTATGAGATAGAGAACTTCATCGATGGATCTATGCTCACCGTTTCTGATGCACCTTGGCCTGGACTTTCACCCGACCTTCTGAGTGTGATTTTGGTGATGTGCACCCAGGCAAAAGGAAATGTACTCATCCATCAGAAAATGTTTGAAAGTCGATTGTTTTTTGTCGATAATCTCATTGATATGGGGGCACAGATCATCTTGTGTGATCCGCACCGTGCAACGGTCATGGGGCTGGATCGTAGGATTCCTTTGAGGGGCATCCGCATGAGTTCACCTGATATTCGTGCAGGCGTTTCGTTGCTCATCGCTGCAATGTCGGCCGAAGGTGAAAGCGTGATCAGCAATATCGAACAAATTGACCGCGGTTACGAACGTATTGAAGAACGACTCAATGCGCTGGGTGCTAAAATCACCCGTATCAATTAAACATGAAAGGCCTTTTTATTGCGCTCTTATTGCCTTTGGGTCTGCTCAATTTGGCTTCTACAGAGAACAGCAATAACGAGATGCTCGGGCAATCCGCCCCCACAATCAGCTTTTACGATCTGGATGGCAATCCCACAGGAACCGAGAAGTTAAAGGGGAAAATAGTGCTGGTGGATTTCTGGGCTTCCTGGTGTGCCCCTTGCCGGCGAGATCATCCCTATCTCGTCAGGGCTTATGAGAAGTTTCAACGCCATGTATTTCGTCAGGCTGAAGGTTTTGAAATTCTGAGCATCTCGCTTGATACAGATAGCCTTCGATGGAGGAAAGCAATTAACAATGACGGCCTCCAGTGGAATGGGCACCATTGCGATTTGCTGAAATGGAACTCACCGTTCGTATCCGCCTATCAGGTACGACATCTGCCGTCCGGCTTTCTGCTTGATGGCGAAGGGAAAATCATTGCAGTGAATCCTAAAATCTCAGAACTGGAAAGTATTTTGGATGAGCTCTAAACATCAATGCCAATTTGGCACCAAAAATCAAATGGCAGATTTATTGTCAAAACAAGGAGAAACGTGAAATTCAAGAGAAACAAAAAGCCAATGAACACCTCTGAAGAGCATAAAGAAAAATCTGCTAATGAGCAGGTTAACGAAAATGAGTCAAAGCATACGGGGCTGCAAGATGAAACAGAGATCAAGGCTGAAGAAAAGTCGGCTGACGAACTGTCAGAACAGGCCATAAAAGAAGCCAATGACAAGTATTTACGCCTTTATTCAGAATTTGAGAACTTCCGCAGGAGAACGGCTCGTGAAAAAATGGAGCTCATCAGCACGGCCAATGCTGAATTGCTTTCAGCTTTACTGCCGGTGGTAGACGATTTTGACCGTGCCATGCGCTCGATGACTGAGAGCAATTCGCTTGAAGCCATAAAAGAAGGCTTGCATCTGGTGCATCACAAATTCATCCAGACACTGGAGCAAAAAGGTCTCAAAGCATTTGAAAGTAAAGAGAAGCCCTTCGATCCCGATTTTCATGAGGCCGTAACAAAAATTCCAGCGCCATCTGATGAATTGAAGGGTAAGGTGGTTGATGAAATAGAAAAAGGTTATCTGCTTGGCGAAAAAGTATTGCGCTATGCCAAGGTTGTAGTAGGAGAATAAAATGGCAAAAAGAGATTATTACGAAGTTTTGGGGGTAAGCAAGTCTGCAAGTGCAGATGAAATAAAAAAAGCGTACCGCAAACTCGCCATCAAATACCACCCTGATAAAAACCCTGGCGATGCCGAGGCAGAAGATAATTTCAAGGAAGCGGCTGAAGCATATGAGGTATTGAGCAATGCAGAGAAAAAAGCTCAATACGATCGCTTTGGGCATGAAGGAATGCGCGGTGGCGGATTCGGGGGTGGGGGAGGCATGAATATGGATGACATATTCAGCCAGTTTGGTGATATTTTCGGCGATATGGGGGGAAGCCCCTTTGAAAGTTTCTTTGGTGGTGGACGCTCGTCTCGGCAAGCCAGTGGGAATAACATCCGTATCAAACTCCGTCTTACGCTCGAAGAAATGAGCAAAGGCGTTGAGAAGAAAATTAAATACAAAAAAAAGGTTGTTGCTCCGGGTTTGAAATTCTCGAACTGCAGCAGCTGTAACGGAACCGGTCAAGTAACCCGGGTGGCAAGTACTTTCCTCGGCCAAATGCGAACCACCAGTCCTTGCCCGAGTTGTGGAGGTACCGGTAAAACCATCAGCTCGAAACCGGCAGATGCCGACCGTGAAGGCTTGGTAACTGAAGAAGTTACCACCACTTTGAATATTCCAGCCGGCGTTGCAGATGGTATGCAACTTTCAGTTGGTGGCAAGGGCCATGAAATTCCCGGTGGTAGAAGCGGAGATCTCATTGTGTTGATCGAAGAAATTGCCCACGAACATTTAACAAGAGACGGGAATAATATCGTTTATGAGCTTTTTATCAGTTTCCCAACGGCAAGTATGGGCGGTAATGCCGAAGTGCCCACGGTTGAAGGCAAAGTGCGCATTAAAATTGATGCAGGCACCCACGCAGGTAAAATATTACGCCTCAAAGGAAAAGGTTTGCCGGCGCTCAATGGTTACGGCAGAGGCGACCAGTTGATTTATGTGAACATCTGGACACCACAAAAACTTACCTCTGAAGAAAAAGAACTACTGAAGAAATTGGAAGAAAGCCCTAACTTTCAACCACAACCCGGAAAAACCGATAAGAGCTTCTTCGAACGTATGAAGGAATTCTTCTAACATCGATCTTCTCTATATACGAGACCCTTTGGGCATTTTTATTACTTTTGTCTAAACACCCAGCCGCATCATGAGTTTAAAAACAACTGAAAAGGATAGAAGAGGGCGAGTATTTTTATTCGCCATTATTATCATTCTTTTTATTTTTAATGGCTTGCTCATTTACAACCTGATTAATAAAGACAACGACCTCACGCTAACAGAAGAGAAACTCGAAAGCACCGAGAACGAACGTCTGGAGCTTCAAAAAGAACTGGAAACCACTCAACTTGAATTGGAAGAGTACATCGGCCAAAATGCTGCACTGGACAGCATTATTCAAAGCCGTGATTCAGAGCTCGCTCAAAGAGCAGCAAAGGTTCGAAGCTTGCTCAGTCAAAACAACCTTACAAAGGAGCAATTGGCTAATGCACGGCAGGAAATTGCTTCGTTAAAAAGCATGATTGCGCGCTATGAAACGGAAATTGATTCACTTTCAAAAGAAAACACCTTTTTGCGCGATGAAAATTACGCCATGAAGCAGGAAATCGAAGCTGCAAAAGAAATAAACCAGGACCTCGAATCGCGCAATCGCTCATTGAATGAAAAAGTGAACATAGCCTCGAGACTGAAGGCAGAAAACATTTTTGCAAGTGGAGTGAAAGTGCGTTGGAATGAAAAAGAAAAAGAAACCAGCCGTCTTTCTGCGGCAGAGAAAATCGTGGTGCGTTTCAACTTGGATGATAATGAGGTGGCAAACAAGGGGAAGAAAACGATCTATTTCAAATTGTTATCGCCTTCAAAAAATACCATTCATAACGAAGCTGCCGGCTCTGGAACTTTCTCTTTTAGAGGTGAAGAATCCCTTTACACTTCAAAGCAGGTCATTGATTTTCAAAACAAAAACGAACAACTCGAATTCATTTGGGAAAAATCTCCTGCAATGATTGAAGGCAGGTATGAAGCTCATTTGTTTTGCGAAGACTATGAGATTGGTACTGCCGAATTTGAGCTGAGATAATCTGATTTTTTGTTTACAGATTTCTTCTATTCAACCAGCCACGGCAGCCACGCCCAAGCGATTCGCGGATGCGAGCTGCGCTTTTTTATGAGTGAAGAGTGAATGGTTTTTTAGTGAATAGTTCGCATTGATTGGAGATTTTTATCTCTTAACCCCATCAACGTCTCCAGAAAGGGACGTTGATGATAACTTACTAAAATTATCAATTTGGATCATGTACGATGCTAATAATACATCAACGTCCCCTTCTGGCGGCGGGAGACGTTGATGGGGGGCGATTGAAATAATTTGATTTCAGATTCCTAATTCCTAATTCCTGACCTCTGACTTCTGACTTCTGGCTTCTGACCTCTGACTTCTCACAGATTTCACGGATGCAAGCTGCGCTTTTTTATCAGTGAAGAGTGAATAGAACGCATTGATTGGAGATTCTGTGCATCTGTGCACCTGGGCTCCCTCCGCCTGCGGCGGATCACTTCTTCCTCAAAACTTGATACAAACGTTTTTTGCTTCGGTGAAGAATCGCAAGGCTTCCCAGCCGCCTTCGCGGCCCACTCCGCTTTTTTTCATGCCACCGAAAGGGGTTCTCAGATCGCGAAGGAGCCAGCAATTGACCCAAATGATGCCGGATTGCAGCTCATTGCCCAGGCGATGCGCGCGGCTGAGGTTTTCCGTCCAAATAGTGGCAGCTAGTCCATAACCCGTGCTATTGGCCAGTTGTACCGCTTCTTCTTCCGTGTCGAAAGGTTGAAGGGTTACCACAGGACCAAATATCTCTTCCTGATTGGTGCGGCAGGTTTCCGGCAGGCCTTCAATCACCGTTGGGGCAATGAACCATCCGTGGGCACAATCGCCCTCGGGATGAACGGTTTCTCCACCGCAGAGAATGGTGCCACCTTCTTCTTTGGCCAGTTCTATATATGACAATATTTTCTCGTAATGCGCTTGCGAAACCACAGCACCCAATCGGCTGTCGGTTGCCGAGGGATCACCCACTTTCATCTTTTTCACTTCGGCTACAAATGCGTCTCGGAATTTGTTGTAGATGCTGCGCTCGATGTAAATCCTTGAACCGCAAAGACAAATTTGCCCTTGATTGGCGAAAGATGAATTGAGCGAGGTTTTGAGGGCGTTCTCGAAATTGCAATCGGTAAAAATGAGGTTGGGATTCTTTCCCCCCAGTTCAAGCGATAACTTTTTAAACATGGGCGCAGCAACAGAAGCAATGTGCTTGCCAGTGGCGGTGCCACCCGTGAAGGAAATGAGTGGAATATCGGGGTGGGATACAATGGCATTTCCCGCCGAGGGGCCTGTGCCGTGAACAATGTTGAGTACGCCTGCAGGCATGCCGGCTTCATTGCAAAGTTCAGACAAGAGGTAAGCTGTCATGGGAGTCACTTCTGAAGGTTTGGCCACCACCGTATTGCCGGCAGCCAGGGCCGGAGCAATCTTCCAGCTGAACAGATAAAGCGGCAAATTCCATGGAGAAATACAACCGGCCACCCCAACGGGTTTGCGCAGGGTGTAGTTGATCACATTCTCAGCGGTTTGATGGCTTTCAGAAGCCCAGTGCTGAATGGCAGTGGAAAAAAAGCGGAAGTTGTCGCGGGCACGTGGAATATCCACACTTTTGGCCAGCCAAAGAGGCTTGCCGTTGTCGCGGCTCTCCGCTTCGGCCAGGCGATCCATGTTCTGTTCGATTAGCTCAGAAAGGCGGTAAAGGATTTGAGATCTTTCTGTGGGTTTCATGCTTCCCCAAAGCTTGAATGCTTCGCGGGCCGCCTTTACTGCCAGATCGATATCGCGTTCATCGCTGTCGGGTATTTCGGCGTATTTACGTCCTTTGGCAGGTTCATAATTATCGAAGTACTTTCCGGACATGGGCTCCATCATTTGTCCGTTGATAAAATTCAGAATGCGGATCATGCTGCGAAGATAGGGAGTTTGGATGTTGGATGGGGGCAAACCACTTCTCGTTGAAAATACGCCCGCCCTCCCTTCCCCAGTGTACTAAGTCCAGCCCTAATGCCGTTACCCTTCTATTGATCTTCTTCTAAACAGCGGTTCATGCATAAAAAATTCAAATGGGGATTATTCATTCTGGTGGTTCTGATCGGCAGCGCTTTCAGCTTGAAATCAAGGCCAAAGGGACTCAAGTATTTACCCGATTACTTTGTTTATATCCCGGCAGGCAAGGTGCTGATACCGACAGCATTGCCCGATGCCTATGATACGGACAGTTGTGAAGCGTTCTACATTTCCAATCGCGAAGTTAGCAACCGCGACTACCGCGAGTTTGTGTACTGGATGAAACAAAACAGGCCGGAGCAATGGCAGGAGATGTTGCCGGATACCACTGTATGGAGAAGCTCCACGGCCTATCACGAACCCTATGTTAAATTTTATTTCCAGCACCCCGCTTATCTCGATTATCCGGTGGTGGGCATAAGCAAAAGCCAGGCTGAGGCTTATTGTGAATGGCTAACAGAAATTTATATCCCCAAAAAAGACGGAGTGAAACCGCACTTCATGCTTCCCAGCCGCAAGCAGTGGATACGCGCTGCACGAGGCGCCGGTTATCAGCCTTACCCGCACAAGGGATCTGGTTTACGCAATAGCAAGGGACAATTTCTGTACAATTTCAAAGCAATGGGCGATCAGTCCATCTATTTCGACAGCACGATCAAGAGCTACCGCGTAATGAGCACCTCCCTTTCACTGGCAGACGGAGGCCTGATCACCACCGAATGCCACAGCTATTGGCCCAATGAATTCGGGCTGTACAATATGTCGGGTAATGTGGCTGAAATGGTGGCGGATGCATCCCTTGCACTGGGAGGAAGCTGGAATGATGCCGGTTACGACATACGCATCGACCGGATGCAATCGGCACAAGAGGCCTCTGCTACCATTGGTTTTCGCATCATGGCATTATTGCCTGAAGATATGGATCATTGAACGAAAAATAGGATAATCTTTATTGCGATCCAATGTCAGTGATGATTCTGTACAAGGGGGCTGCCGTCATTTTCAAACGCTTATAAATGCATCCATACGTCTAAGATACGACTTGGTTTCAGAGTTGTCTTCAAGTTTGTATCGTCGATCAGCGACAATCATTGAATTATTTATTTAACACAAAAACAGACGTATTATGAAAGCTTTAAGAAACAAAGTGACTCTGATTGGAAACCTGGGAGCTACTCCCGAAGTGAAAGAACTCGACAACGGAAAGAAAGTAGCTCGCGTTGCAATTGCGACCAACGAAAGTTATCGCGACAAAGACGGAAACAAGGTCGACAATGTGCAGTGGCACAGTTTAGTGATGTGGGGAGGTTTAGCCAGCGTAGCGCAGAAGTACCTCGACAAAGGTGCTGAGATTGCCATTGAAGGCAAGCTCAACAATCGCAGTTGGACAGACCAAGAGGGGACGAAGCGTTTTACGACGGAAGTTGTGGTTAGCGACTTACTCATGCTTCGCAAGTAAAACCAACGGTGTACTGCCAGGGGCACTGCTTCTTTTGAAGTGGTGCCTTTTTTTTGACGGTTCAATTGCCCGTGTCGGTCTTGCTGCTTAGAAAATGTAGCGTGCCTGAACCCGTCCGATGTGAATGATGTTGCTTTCTTGCGATTTGCGGCCATCGTAATTGAGCAACAATTGGATGCTCTGCGAAATCTGCCGCTGGATATTGAGGTTCCAAACAAAGTTGTTGCCGTCTTGCAGTCCGCGCAATAGTTCATAGGCCACTGCACTGGAAGACTCTCCACGGTAGTTCACACCTACATAGTTGAAGGTGGCATTCAGGGTTCCTTTGTTCACACTGCTGCGCCGCAGCTCCAGCCCTATTTTGTGCTCAATGCTCTGCTGGTTGCCAAACTCGGGTGCATTGAGTCCGTAGAAATATTCGTACAAAGCGCCTATGCGCCATTCGCTGCGCTGTTGAAATGCGAGTCGGAAATCGGTTTTCTGATAGGCATAGTCGAAGTTTCGGTTGGTGAAGAATTCTGAGAAATAAGTGTTTTGTCCCCATTCGGTTCCTCCCTGAAAATCCCAGTGACTGCTGATGTTCCAGCGCATCTGCAGTCGATGAAAACTTTTGGTACGCAGTTCAAATCCATTCACCAATTGTCCCTTGTTCCGGCGGTCCTGCCATTCCCAGTCCATGCCGAAAACTGCTCCTGATCGATTGAAGTACAGCACATTCCGAAATTGGGTGGAGGTGCTGATCAGCTGGCTGTCGGCCACCTCAATTCTCAAGGGGTTGATCAATTCAAGTAGGTCGCTTCCCTGCAGTTTGCGCTCTGTTCTGAGGGCGGTGAGATTTGAAAAGCGAAGCGGAAGGCCTTTCCATCCTTTTGGTTGCTTTTTCCAGCGCGCCGAGGGTTGAATGAAAATGCTCTGGTTGAACTGGTTTACATTGGTGTTAATGAAGCCCGGTACCGGCACAAATACCCTGATGTAGTCGGCTCTTGGGCGATCGAGTTCAGAAGCAATTTCAAATTCATTCAGGCCCGGTATGCCATTGCTGTCGTAGTCGTTCCAAACGTAGATCCCGTTGCCCGGCTGTACCTTGAAGTAGTTAAACTCCCGCCTTTGCTCCCTCCCGGTTCCAATCTGGTAGAAGGTGCTGCTGCGGATCATCCGCTTCAGCCACCAGCTGTTCCAATCAATCCTTCCTTGAATGGTTTCTTCCCTTTGGTTTGAGTCCAAGATAACCAAGCTTCGGTAAGTTCCGTTCATGCGGAAGCTTCCACCGCCTTTCCCCTGTTGTCCGGCCTGAAAATTCATTGTGCGCGCAAGGGTGGTGGCATTGAAGCTGCCTTCTTTTGGAGCATAATCACGCCGGCTGTTCAACTCAAAAGATGCATCGCGCCGGCTGCTGTCCCGATAGTTGGCCGAAGCGCTCAATTGGTCGTAGAAGAAACTGCCATTGAACAGGCTGTCGCCCGATTGCAGGCGGTTGGTGCTTCTTTCTCGCAACCATTCCCCGCCTGCTTCTATCTGCCGGCTGCCAGTATTGCTGCCGAGTTGCCTGCGATAGCCATTTTGAATACGTTCATAATTGCTGAAGCTGCTCTGCCCGTTCAACGAGCGCTTGCCCTGCAGCCATTCAAGGCGGCTGTACAAATTGTTTTTACCGGGTAACCATTGCCCGCTGAACTGATTTCTGAAGCCGTTGAAATCTGATTTCTTATCGTAATAGGATAGATCGTAGCCGAGGTTTAGGTTTCTTCCACGGCGCAAACGCGTATAAAACTGGCTGATGAGTTCTTCGCTAAAGGTTCTCCCATTGCTGGGATCGGGGTTTTGCAATTGTCGGTTCCAGATGCGATCGAACTCCACATCGCGGTAGCGCTCCACAAAACGAAAACCCGAGTCGACCCTTTCGAGCATGAATCCACTTTCGCCTTTCCACCAAATGCTACTGTCTTTGGAAGTTCGCCATTCGTGCAGATGTCGCCAGCGGGCGTGGATGCCACTGCCAAGATTGTCTGCTGCATCCAGAGAGGAGAAAGTGTTCAAGTCGTTGCGTGTGCCACTGAGTTCCATTTGAACAAAGCTGCCTTTGCCATAAGTTCTACGGGCCGATAATTTGAGCATTTGCTGGCTTTTGGGGCTTACCAGCTGTTCTACAGGCAGATAGTCTCCCGCGCCGGGCCCCACCCATTCGAATACCCTTCCGTTGGCGTTGGTACTGGTTTGCTGTCGATACGATCCATTGCCCTGTCCCACAAAACTGAACACCAATTCATAGAACACGCTGTCTTCCTGAGGGGTGTTGGTGTACACATAAAAGGTGTCGCCCATTTGAATTTTACGTCGGTACATCACACGCTCGGGGTTGAATTCATCGAGTTGACGTATGCGTGGGATATAGGCCTGCTCAATTTGATCGCCGGCATTGCGTAAGACTTCTGCAGCACTGAGTCCGTTGAGGCTATCGAAACCCTCCAATGATTGTTGAAAAGGTTGGTTTTTGTGGTCTTGTTCCGAGAAAAGTCTTCCATCGAACTGCCAGTTTTTGCGCTGATAGTTCAACCCACTCTGAATCACGGAACGCGCGTAGTTACGATCGCTGTACTGAAACTCCACCACTATTCTGCTGTAGCGCGTAATGAGCCTGTTGGGGGTGAAGGTGAGTTCGCCGCTGTTGTAGTCAATCACATAATCGAATTGCTCTCCTCTCTTGAGCAGTTCTCCATCCAAATAAACAGCTTCGGTGCCTGAAATGATGATGATAAAAATTTCACCATTGGTGCCCGTTAAGCGGTATGGGCCCTGATTGCCCTCTTCACCCGCAAAGGTGTTGCGAGAGAATCTGCCACGACTCACTGCCATTTCCGCATCGATGCGCATGCGTTGTGATTCTTTTTGTGAAAGGTGCGCGAATTGCAACCCACGAGAACGCTTATGGTATTTCAGAAAGTAAGAATCTCCGGGCGATTGCATCAGAAAATCACCCACCGTGAGTTGGCTGCTATCTTTGTTCAGCTGAATGTAGACCTGGTCAAAATCTTGCAGTTGCTGGGTATTTCCTTCCGGTTGTATGGGGTTATTTTCATCAGAAATAACCGCACGTATTTGTACGTCATCGCTGAGGCTTCCGGCCAGCCGCAGGTTGAGATTGCTGTTCACCACTACATCTTGATTGTTGCCAAATCCAATTCCTCTGGAGATGTTTCCCATGCTTTGGAGATTACCAGAGGGGAGAACATCGGTATTTGATGAACGCGAAGGCACATAACTGAAAGGGTTCTCACTGAACACATCTTCAATCATACTTTTGCTTTTGTGCTGCAGGGGCTTAGAAAGAGGGGCGGTGATTACACGCCATCGCAGCAGCAAACTATCAGGTCTGTTGGCTGCAGTCCAATAAAGGCGCGAATGAAAATAATCGATTCGGAAATCATTCTGGGATTCACAGTTGATGCAGAACACACTGCCCGAAACGAGCGGTAGACTGTCGAGCTGCAGACTATCAGGAACAGGCGAAATGGTGCGGCTTCGCAATCCTGAAACTTGTGCCTGCAAGGATGGAATACCTGTGAACAGGAAAATGAATACGATGATGGTCTGTCGTAAATTCAATATTTTCTTCAACGCCAAAGATACATACACTTATTATCAGTATTTGGCAAGTGCTTGTTATAGGCGCTTAAAGATCCTCGCTTGCAGGTCGTTTATCCCATCTCCATAATCGGTTGCCAATGAGTCCGTAAGCCATCATTAAACTGCTGAGCAAAACCACCCACAGAATGATGTTTGGGTCGAATTTTTCCGACTTAAGCTCCTGTGGGATGCTGTAAAAGAGCAGCACCGTGATCAAGCCTCGGGGGGCGATGAATACTGCAGGGCGAATGTTTTCTTTCACTATGAGCTTGCTCAGACCAAAGCGAATGAGAAACAGCAGCTCGAACAAGATAAAGCTCAATGAAAACACTTTTAAATTGGGCAGGCTCTGAAGGTCGATGGTTAAACCGAAAACAATGAAGAAAAAGGTGCGCAGGATGAATGCGGTTTCTATGGTGATGAAATGGAAATTACGCTCTAACAAGTTAAGTTCGGTACTGGTGGCGAGATTTTCCATGCGACCTTTAAAAATGATGGAGTGGTTTTTCAAGATCAGGCCGAAAACCAGTATCAACACAAGGGAACTCAGGTGCAGGGTTTTTCCAAGGCTGTAGATGAGCACCAGTATGGCAATGAAAAGAAACAATTTAGCCCGACCTTTTAAAAAGCGGAAGATGATGATCAAGCCAATGCTGAGGAGTATTGAAATGACCACGGTCATGACAAAGCTGAGGCTGTAAGAAATGCTTGCACTAACGGCATCGCCACTCTCGAGAACTTCGATAATGAAGTAAAAAGCAAGGATGCCTATGATATCGCTTAAAGTACTTTCGTAGGTGAGAAATTCACGGGTTTCACGGCTGCAGTTGATCACACTGGGAATCACAATGGCGCTGCTAATGATGCTCATGGGCGTGGCGTAGAGAATGGCCTTGCCCCAATACATGTCAAAGAAGAATTTGAGCAGAATGGAAATGATGCCAATGGAGCCTAAAATGCCCAATAATGCTAACAAAAACGATTTTTTGATCATAGGCAGATGATCGGCCGTAAGTTCCAGATCCAGGGCACCTTCCAGTACGATGATGATGAGACCCACCACCCCTAAAATCTCCAAATAGGGAAAGAAGTTGAATTTTGGCACTTCATTCAAGATGGCAATCTCATTCAAGACGATGCCCGTAAGGATGAGCATGATCACCGAAGGGATTCCGGTTTTTCTTGAGAGTTCACTGAACAGGTAACTGACAATGACCAGTATGGAGCTGATGATGATGAGAATATAACTATCCAAGTGAAGTCGATTTTGCCAAATATAGTTGAAAAAATGCTTGGCAGAGCGACCATAAATGCAAGGTGGGGCGTATGAATTATTCGCCGGTACTTTCTCCGAGTTGCACTTCCAAGCCGTGCAAGGCATCGTTTATCTGAAGTTGGCAACTCAGGCGGCTGCGATCATCATCGAGCAAAAATGCTTCGTCTAGCATGGCTTCTTCATCTTCGCTTCTTTCAGGCAAGGGATGGTTGTTGAGCACGAGTACATGGCAAGTGGCGCACATGGCCATTCCGCCACAGGTTGCTTTCACTTGCAGACCATGGGCTTTCATGGCTTCCATGAGGTTCAGTCCCATATCGGTGGGGATGATCAGGTCGTGTACTTCCCCTTCAAGATCGGTTACTTTTACCTGAACGTCTTGCATGCAATCAGATGCGGTAGGTAACGGCTTTTACAGCCTGCATGATGCGCTCTACGTTTGGCAGATAGGCTTCAACCAAGGTTGGGGCATAGGGCAGGGGAACATCGCGGCTGGTTACGCGCTGAACGGGGGCATCGAGGTAGTCGAAGGCTTCTTTTTGTATCATATAACCCAATTCGGCAGAAATGCTGGCAAGTGGCCATGCCTCCTCCACCACAACAAGTCGGTTGGTTTTCTTAACCGATTCAATGACGGTGGCATAATCGATGGGTCTTACAGTAAGCAGGTCAATTACTTCAGGTTGGATGCCTTCTTTCTTCATTTCAAGAACAGCAGCTTCAACCACGCGCATCATTTTACCAAAGCTCACAATGGTTACATCGCTCCCTTGTTCCACCACTTCGGCTTTTCCGAGCGGAATGAGGTACTCTTCTTCAGGCACTTCACCTTTGAGTCCATACATCTGCTCACTTTCCATAAAAATTACAGGATCATTATCGCGAATGGCAGATTTGAGCAAACCTTTTGCATTGTAAGGATTTGAGATGACCACCACTTTCAGACCTGGGGTGTTGGCATACCAGTTTTCAAAATTCTGGCTGTGCTGCGCACCTAGCTGGCCTGCACTTCCTGTTGGTCCTCTGAACACCATAGGGCAGGTGAAATGACCGCCACTCATGCTGTTCATTTTTGCAGCAGAGTTGATGACCTGATCAATCGCCACCAATGAAAAATTAAAGGTCATGAACTCAATGATGGGGCGAAGGCCATTCATGGCAGCACCCACGCCAATTCCTGCAAAACCGAGTTCGGCAATGGGGGTGTCTACGATCCGGCGGGCGCCAAATTCTTCTAGCATTCCCTGGCTAACTTTGTAGGCGCCATTATATCCTGCCACTTCTTCTCCCATCAGGAATACGCTTTCATCGCGGCGCATTTCTTCTTGCATGGCTTCACGAAGGGCTTCTCTCATCTGTATTTGTCTCATGCCGACTTAAATTTTAAGAGTGCAAAAATAGAATATTTCAATCTTCTAAATGACCCTTTGGCGGAGGCATTTCTGAGTGCAATGGAAGAATGCTTTTTATTGATTGGTGATTAAAGTTTTTTCAGCAGGCTCCTCATGCTTACTTCCTGTTGTAAGAGGGCTGGCAGGGCCGAAATTTTCAAACGTTCCTGACGCATATCGTCACGGTAGCGAATGGTTACATCTTCATTTTGAAGGGATTCGTGGTCAATGGTGATGCAAAATGGCGTACCGATGGCATCTTGCCGGCGATAGCGCTTACCAATGGTGTCTTTTTCTTCGTAAAAGCAATTGAAGTCATACTTCAGCTCATCCATGATTTTACGGGCCATTTCGGGCAAGCCATCTTTTTTGGTTAGCGGCAGCACGGCCAGCTGCACAGGTGCAAGGGGTGCCGGAAGCTTTAAAACGTCGCGCTTGTCGCCCCCTTCCAGGGTTTCTTCTTGCAGGCAGTGGCTCATGAGCAGCAGAAACAGACGATCGAGACCTACAGAAGTTTCTACAACATAGGGCACATAATTCTCATTGCGTTCGGGATCGAAGTACTGCAATTTCTTTCCACTGAATTCCTGGTGTCTGCTCAGGTCAAAGTCGGTTCGTGAGTGGATGCCTTCCACTTCCTTGAACCCAAAAGGGAAGTCAAATTCGATGTCTACAGCAGCATTGGCATAGTGCGCCAATTTAACGTGATTGTGCAGGCGGTATTTACTTTGGGGGATGCCCATGGCCAGGTGCCATTTCATGCGCTGATCCTTCCAGTAATTGTACCAGTCCATTTCCGTGCCGGGAGCCACAAAAAACTGCATCTCCATTTGCTCGAATTCTTTCATGCGCATGATAAACTGGCGTGCTACGATTTCGTTTCGGAACGCCTTTCCTGTTTGGGCAATCCCAAAGGGGATTTTCATTCGGCCTGTTTTCTGCACATTGAGGTAATTCACAAAAATCCCCTGCGCAGTTTCGGGTCTCAGGTACAATTCAGAAGCCCCTTCAATGGCATTCATTTGCGTGCTGTACATGAGGTTGAACTGCCGAACTTCTGTCCAGTTTTTGGTGCCCGAAACCGGACAGGCAATTTCCAGTTCAATGATCAACTGACGGATGCGCTCCAAGTCACCGCTTTCCAGACCTTCTTTCAGTTCATGGTCCACATGATCAATCTTTTTCTGATTGCGAAGCACATTGGGGTTGGTGGCCAGGAATTGTTCCAGATTGAAAGCGTCGCCAAATTTGCGGCTGGCTTTTTCCACCTCCTTCATGATTTTGAGGCGGAGTTTCTCCTGGTATTCTTCCAGCAAAACATCGGCGCGGTAGCGCTTTTTACTGTCTTTGTTGTCGATCATTGGGTCGTTGAACCCATCCACGTGTCCGCTGGCCTTCCATATGGTTGGATGCATGAAGATGGCCGAATCGATTCCAACGATGTTCTCATGCATGCGCAACATGCTTTGCCACCAATATTCACGGATATTCCGCTTCAACTGGCTGCCATTTTGGCCATAGTCGTATACGGCACTCAGTCCGTCGTAGATTTCGCTGCTCTGAAATACAAAGCCGTACTCTTTTGAGTGGGCTACTACCTTCTTGAATTGATCTTCGCTCTGCATATTTTTTTGCTGTGGCAAAGCTACATAAATCAAAAAAAGAGGGAGGCCTATTAACGCATGTATTCAATTTTTAATATGTTTGAGCGATGACCTTAAGATTAGCCAAAAGCTTCATATGTTTCTTCTTGTTTGCTCAGGGGGCAGTTGCACAAGAGTTTGTTTACCAGCCTTTGAAGGCTTCCGGCGAAATGCCCGACGACTTCGCCAAGAACAAGATTGATCTTTTTTTGGATCAGGAAAAGGAGATTTCCCGCAATCAGAAAAGAAGAGATTTCAACGAAGAAAGCGATTTTATCCTGTACTCGGTGTTCACCATTTCGAGCATGATGAACAACGGCAGTGTGTTGTACAACGATGAACTTACCACTTATGTGAATGAAGTGGCAGATAAAGTTCTGGCAGATGATCAGGACTTGCGGTCGAAACTGAGATTTTACACCCTCAAATCGCCTGAAATCAATGCCTTCTCAACACAGCAGGGCATCATATTCGTTACCACCGGCTTGATATCTCAGCTAGAAACCGAGGCCCAGCTGGCTTTTGTTTTGGCGCATGAAACATCACACTTCGAGCGTGAACACAATTTGAATACCTATAAGGAAAAAGGAAAAATTGGCTCATCGCGCTACCTGGATCCCGATGAAAAGCTCTCCAACTACTTCAATTACAAACAGGAAAATGAGCTGGAAGCCGATGAAGATGGGGTGAAGCGATTTTTAAAAACCGGCTACAATACAGGGGCCATCAATCAGTCATTCAATGTGCTGTTGTACTCTTATCTGCCATTTGATGAAATGGAGTTTGATTACGCATACGTAGAAAATAAAGGAGCGAAAATTCCGGAGAAAATGCGACTTGAAGAGGTGCAGGAAATCTCGGCATATGAAGAGGTTGATGATGAAAATAGCACGCATCCCAATATTAAGAAAAGAAAGGCTCGTGTAAACAACCTCCTACCTGCAAAAGAAGAAGGCGAGGATTTTCTGGTGTCGAAAGAACGATATTTATATCTGCAACGGCTTTCTAGGTACGCCATAACCGATCAACATTTGAAGGTGGCCAATTATGCCAGAGCTTTTTACAACGCCTATTTGATCGGTAAAAAGTATGGCGATGAAAAAATGTCGAAGAAATACGCTGCAATGTCCATGTACGGATTGGCCAAATTCAAGAAGGCAGGCAATGCATCAGAGGTGTATGACAACTACAAAGACGTGGAAGGAGAATCGCAGCGGATTCATTATTTATTCAAGCGAATGGACCGCCGTTCCTCTGCAACCTTGGCCGTTAAACTATGCTGGGAATATCATTTGGCATATCCTGAAGATGAGCTCATGAAACGCGTTGCGGATGATGCCCTTTTACTCTTGCCAAAAGCTGGTATTAGCAAAAATAGCCTTCAAACTGAATGGCCGGGTGAAGAAACGGATGAAGAATTAAGTGAGGATGAAATCAAAAAGTTGAGCAAATACGAAAAGAT
This sequence comes from uncultured Chitinophagaceae bacterium, assembly GCA_964647785.1. Taxonomy (GTDB): domain Bacteria; phylum Bacteroidota; class Bacteroidia; order NS11-12g; family UBA9320; genus CAZYJD01. The sequence goes on along the minus strand of CAZYJD010000009.1, from coordinate 6,425 downwards.
TGAGTATAAAAAGAAAATGCAGGCTCGAAAGGATGCCGACAAATATTTCTACACCTATTATCTCGTGGATTTACGCGCCAATGAAACCTTTGAAAAGGCATTGAATGCGGCCTATTTAAACGGAGGCGAAGAAGAGGACAATGACAACAGCGAAGAGGACGAAGGTGAAATGGAGGATGATGAAGTTTATGACGATGATGCCAGAAGCGACCAGGTCAACAGCTGGAGTGATGATGATAGCAATCAGGGACCTTCGATCAGTCGAGCACTGATGTTGCGACCACGATATGATCTGATGGACCATCGGGGCAGGGTGAGTTTCAGGGAAATGATGTTCACCACCGAACAACGCGAACTTGATCTGATCGGGTATTACAAGCAAATTGGCAATGGATTGGGTGTGGAACTGGAACTTCTAGACGATAAAAGCGAATTTGACACCGAACGCTTCAACGACTATTGTCAGCTGATTGAATGGTTGCGTGAAAGGGTGAACACCAATGAAATTGACATGGTTTCGTTCTGCAGTCTGGAAATGGATGAACTCATGGATAAGTACAAAGCAGATCATTTGTTGCTAAGCACCATGAATGAAGAAGTGGACCGGAAGGAATTTAACTTTTATTATTTCGTTTTTGCTGCCGTATATGTTTTACCCATGCCATTTTTTATTTACAGCCAGTTTCAGCCGGAAGTGTCATTCAATCGAAATACGGTCCTGTTTAATATGAGAAGCGGGAAAGTGGAATATGCCAATGCTGAGTCGTTCCAGAATAAATTTCGCAAAGACCTTGTGAAAGCCGGCATTTACAATGAATTAAATAAGATTAAAAAGTGATGAGGAAATTGTTTATCAGTTGCCTGGCAATGGGCATCGGCCATTTCTTGGCGAGTACTGTTGAGGCGCAGGTGCCGGGCTACTTAGGAAAACGCATAGAAGTGGGCCTGCAGCTAGATGTTACGAATAATCCATTTGAGATGGGTAAGGCGGGGATGTCGCAAATCAAACCACAAAATGGTTTTGTGAATCCTAAGATTATTCCCGGTCTAAAAGTGGGGGCAGTTTTGGGCAGGAAGCTGGGGGCCTATGTGTGCCACAGTTTTGGGAATGCCTTTACCTATGATGAGGTTGGGCTCAGTAGTGCTGAATTAACCGGGGGTTCTCAAGATGTGATCTTGCTTAGTTGGATGAAGTCCAGGGTTTCATTCACACAATTTGGATTAAAATTATACTCAGGGAACAAAGGTTCAATTGCCCCCATTGGCCCTTATTTTTCTATGTATATGAGTCGTTTGGGGGCCACCGTAAGCGAATATGAATATGCCACATACGAGGGTTCCAGCTTTTTATTCGGCCAAGGATTAACAGAAGAGAATTTGCGCGTTGATCTCAAAGAACGATATGACCAATTGGGGTTCGAAAAACACAACCTTTGGTCCATTGGTTTGGGGTTTGGCAATGCATGGATTGTTGCAGCTGATCGGGTTAAGCTCGATTATCAGTTGATGTTGAATTTCGCTTTACCCAATGCAAGCAGCCCGAGTACCGCCGGTTATTTTTCGAGTGAACATGCAGAAGATACCTACCCTAATTATATTTCCTATACCGAAGACCTTGATGAACACCTGAGTTGGCAGCCAATCCTCTCTCTTCGCAGATCGATGGTGACCCAAATGCGACTGGGAATTGCCTATTTATTATAAAAGAACTGGAAAAATCTGAAAACTTAATTATCTTCGCAGCCCTTTTAAGAATAGAAGTCTATGGCAAACCATAAATCGGCCCTCAAAAGAATTCGCAGCAATCAGGCCAAATACCTGAGAAACAGGTATCAGCACAAAACCACTCGTACTTGGATTAAGAAGGTGCGTAGTTCAACCGATAAATCAGAAGCTTCCAAGCTTTTGAGTGAAACGTTCTCTATGCTGGACAAGTTGGCCAAAAACAACGTGATTCACAAAAACAAGGTAGCCAACCTGAAAAGCAGCCTTGCCAAGCACGTTAACGCGCTTTAATCTAACAATTTACAATAAGTTTTTTCTGTGATATGAAGCCGCAGGCCATTAGGTTTGCGGCTTTTTTTATGGCA
>CAZYJD010000009.1:0-4235 GCA_964647785.1 uncultured Chitinophagaceae bacterium | reverse complement strand
GGCGTTTTGTTCAACATGAAGACCGAGATATGCTGGTGTCGCTTGTTGAAAGCCGGCTCTTAGTTCCTCTTTGCACCTCTCAGCTGCTTGTTCAATGCTTTGACCCAGAATACTCTGCGTAATTTCTTCATTTTCAATCCAAATTTGGGGTGAGCTGTAATGTTGAAGCACTGCTTTTTCAATGGCCAGAGAACTTTCATTGATGAAAGGATCGTTGTATTTGAAATGCGTCATCAACGATAGAATGCTGTCGCCCATGCTTGATGCTACTTCTTCAAACACCGGAATGCCGAAACGCGCGCACACCCCACAACCCGTGCTGGTAAAGTTGTGCAGAAAGGGGCGGTACCGTCGTTCAACCATGGCGTTGTTGTTTTGTGAATCTGTTTGCGGGTCTTCGGCAATATTTTCTGCTTTCTGACAGGAAAGGATGCTGAGGAGTGTGAAAAAAACGACGATCAGGCGGTGCATGCAACAAAGATGGCATATCGCCTGCGGTATAGCGCCATTGACTTGTTAGTCTTTCTGAAGTTGATACAAAAAGTTGCCGTTGTTGTTGTTTAGGATAAGGTTGTAGTTCTGATGAAACCATTCCAAACCCTCAGAACGCTGCAGGAATAAACCTGGTTTTTCTCCGGAGATGATAAAGCTCGGTGGGCTTTTTTTGAGCATTTGGAGCTGCTGGCTCGCAGTATGCTCCGGACTGTGTCCCGCCATTGGGATACTGAAATAATGAAAAACCGGCACCGGAAACATGAGGGCTGAATGCATGTCCGTATCAGCGTAGTAATGCCCGGCATCGGTTTTAAGAACGCATAGACGATCGGTTGCTGATTTGTTCTGCTGGAGGTAAAGCGTAATGTTATCGGCCGCGTATCCCTTGAGGCCTCCTTTGAGAATGTCTGTAGCCGGGCGCCATGGTTTCAGCATGAAAACACATATCAGTGCGGCAAGCCACATCAACCATTTTGGCAGGTGGTGCTTTTCAGCAGCGAATTTGAGCCAGGGGATGATCATGAGGATCATGGGCCAAAGGGCGAGGTAGTAATAATGTCCGAAATGATAGCCCGACCGACTGAGGATGAAGAATTGTAGGAGGGAAAGTACACTGGCCAAGGCAGGGAGGAATTGATGTTTGCGATTCCAATGCGGTAAAAAACCTGCAACCATCAGGAGCATGCAGAGTAGCAATGGCCACCAATGTCGATCAAAAAGTAATTCGCGGTACATACGAAGGGTCCATCCCAAGTGATTTGCGCCATTGGTAACGCTGTTGGTAGCGTATTGGCCGTAGTTCATTTGGTATTGGAGGTATTGGAGGTAAGATGGCCAGCCAGCACTTAGGCTCATCCAGAGAGCGAATAGGATGAATGGAATGGCAAATCCTACCCAAAGAAGGGATCGCGCTGCATTTTTGCTTCGAAGACTGAAATAGAGGAGGGAAAGCAGGCTTGCAGGTGCAAAGAACTCGCGGAACCAAATGGCAAATGAAAATGAAATGCCAGCGATAAGCAGTTCTATGTGACTGCGATGGTCTTTTGGGGATAGCAGGAGCGCCCATCCTGTGATCAGGCAAAGGCTGGCATAGAACTCCGTTTGATTGCCTTTGGAGTACAATTCGGGTTTCAGCAACAGGCCAAACAGCAAAACAGCCGAGAGGAAGGCCGGGGCACTTTGTTTGAAATAGGTGCTCAGGCGATTCAGATACAAATGGCCCAAGCCCAGCAAAATGAATAATTCAGTTATCCGAATGGCGTGATAACCAAAGCCCGTAGAAAGGCTGAGTGCGTTGAGCAGAAAAACAAGGGGAGGTTTGCTTTCAAACACCTGGGCATATAGCTGCTGACCATGCAGCATTTCCATGGCAACCGCCGAGAATAGTCCCGCATCCGTGCCGGGAAGCAAGCGCAAATAGGGATGAACAAGCCAGATGATCCAAAATGATAGAAGTAGCTTGGGCAGATATTGGAGAGGGGTTCGCATTTCATCAACCATTGCTCACAGTGCAGCAACAATAGCACTGAAATTAACTGTGATACTGAACGACCCAATAAAGATAGCCCAGATACATGAGGGTCATGACCATGCCCTGCCAGCGTTGAATGACATGTTTCTTCCCGATGAACAAAAGCATAAACAAAATGATACTGGCCGAAATAACCACCAAAATGTCAAGGTCGCTGCTTTTGTGAAAGGGAATGGGGTTGATGAGTGCACTGAAACCGAGTATCCAAAAGATGTTGAAAATATTGCTGCCCACCACATTGCCAATGGCAATGTCGGTTTGCTTTTTATACGCTGCAACAGCCGAGGTTGCCAGCTCGGGCAGGGAGGTCCCAATGGCCACAATACTCAAGCCTACGGTCGATTCGCTCATACCAAAAGACAGGGCCATTTTAACTGCGCCATCTACGATCCATTTGCCTCCCAGGGTGAGCCCAATGAGTCCGCCTAAGATGGATAAGCCTGCAATCCATGGGTTTGGATTCTTCAAAATAGGAATGTCTTCGGCATCGCCAGTCGTTTTTGAAATGCCGAAGGAGTAATACATGAAGATGATAAAGAAGGTCAGCAGAATGATGCCATCGCTGCGGCTTAAAACAGAAGATGCACTGTGATCAAGACGCATATCATTGGCCATGACTGCCATCACCAATACTGCCAATAGGCTGAAAGGAATCTCCTTCCAAGTGGTATTCATTTGTGTTTTTAATGGGAAGATCATTGCTGAAATACCCAAAATGAGCAAGATGTTCGAAATGTTGCTCCCCAAAATATTCCCGATGGCCAGCTCGGTGTTGCCCTTGCTGCTGGCAAAAACATTCACCACCAATTCAGGTGCTGAGGTGCCAAAAGAAACAATGGTAAGACCAATCACAATATTGGAAACATTCATTCGTCTCGCAATGGTGGCAGCTCCCTCCACCAGAAAGTCTGCCCCTTTGATGAGGAGCACGAAGCCGAGGAAAAAAAGGATGTAAGTGATCATTTGGGCTGCCCGCTTTTTAGGTGCGCAAAGGTAGCAAAAGCAATGGAGTTGAATGAGGGTACAAAAAAGGGCCGCCTGCAAAACAGACGACCCAAACTATGAACAGAAAAAATGACCAGTATGTACCGGCGATGCTTAATAGCTCTTTTTAACGATCCATCGGGCACCCAATTGTAGCTGCAGGCCGCTTAAGCTCTGAGCAGGCAAATTCATGTAACTGATATCACTTGTAAGGCGATAGCTCATGCTGGTATGTACAGCCAATTTTGGCCATAAATTGAACTCGCACATGATTCCAGGTTCAAGCTGCATGAAATAGGCTTCTCCTGAATTAGTTTCAAGACTTTCGTGATCCAACTCCACTTCACCTCCACCGATCAGGAGCGGAAAACTGAGATGAACTTTGCGGCCCGACCAAGGGCGGTAATGCGCATAGGCTCCAGCCATTCGAACATCGAGGTATTCATTGTTGTCGAATGACATTTGTTTGGGGCGAATGTGATTGATGGACCAATGGGCGAATAGACCTGCCGACCATTTTTCGTTGAGTACCAAACCGGCACGACTCATGGCTACGATTGCATCGCTTTGGTCGATACGGCCAGTTTGTATGCCAAGCTGAAGTTCAAGGCCCACTGCCTTCAATCCTGATTCTTTAAAGAAGCTGGAATTTTCGTTCTGTGCCTGTGTGCTCATTCCCGGAATGAAGAGTAAGGCGAAGATGAGATGGTATTTATTCATAAGCGTTGAATGACTAATGTGCTATGCTCTTGTTCCTCAAAATCTTGAAAGAATGCGATGGAGTTCTGGTATTGATAGAAGTACCAATCATCATTTAATTCGTGCCATCTTCCTGCATCTGAAAGCTGAATTCGAAGCTCGATGCGGTCATCATCCTTAAAAATGCTCCACCTTCCTTCTTTGCGTTCGAGCTCTGTTTTCTCTTCTATGTAGAGGCTGCCATTTGCTTTAAAATGAAGGGAAAGATTTTTCATATCACTGGTGTGGTCTTCATTTTCTTCGGTTAATTCCAGTATGCGCCATCGGCCCAGGAGTAGTTCCGAAATTTCAGATGCATTGGTTTTAGGGCTTGGTGCTTCTTGCTCAGCTGTGCATGCACCCCATGCTACTGCCATGAGTACACTTATCCATATCCATGCTTTGCTGCTCATACATTCTTTTATGGGAAAACAGCAAATAGAAGTAAAGGTTTTAATTATTAATAAAAAAGTTTTTAAATAAAATA
>CAZYJD010000008.1:0-46614 GCA_964647785.1 uncultured Chitinophagaceae bacterium | reverse complement strand
ATGAAAACAAGGATCGCATTGACAATGTGAAATTGGTGAAAATGATGAAGACGATTGTTCCAGAGTTTATGAGCAACAACTCTGTTTATCAGACCCTTGACACCACCATCAATAAGAAAACTTAAGCTTCACAAAAACAGCTTTTTACACATTTATTTAGAAGTTATCTAAATTGTTTTTCATGTGGGTAACTTGTCTATGAACAACTGTCGATTGGATTAATTTTGCACCGCATCAAAAGGATGTAAGACAGTATTAAATCGACAAAAAATGCTAATGACAGAGCTAATGGTTTTGGCACAAGCCACAGGTTTTTATTCAAGTTCCACTTATTTAACCATCATTGTTTTAGGGCTCGTTCTCTTGGTAATCGCTGGTTTGCTCTATGGAATCAAGCGAAATTTATCGGCCATCGTCGCTGAGAAATTTGGAGAACAAAAAGAAGCAGGGTTCCTTGAGACCAATGTTAAGCCTGTTGTAAAAAAATGGAATCCTACCATTGTGACCCTTGTTGTTATTGGGGTGTTGGCAGTTTCCATGGGTGCATATGGCTATCTTTTCGGAATGAATGAAGTAGGTGTTCAGCAAGGATATGCTCCCACCCAACCCATTAATTTCTCTCACAAAATCCATGCAGGAACACTTGAGTTGGATTGTAAGTATTGCCATTACACCGTAGAGAAAAGTCGCCACGCAAGCATACCATCAGCAAATACGTGCATGAACTGCCATCGTTATGTTCAGTTGCGTGAAAGGTATGATGGTAAAGTATCTCCTGAGATTCAAAAGATTTACAACGCCATTGGTTTCGATGGTGAAAGCGGTTCTTACATCGCCGATTATGAGCAAAAGCCCATTGAGTGGGTGAGAATTCATAACCTTCCAGATCTTGCATACTTCAACCACTCACAACACGTGAAAGTTGGAAAGTTGGAGTGCCAAAATTGTCACGGCCCCATCCAAGAAATGGATAAAGTATATCAATTCTCTAGTCTGCAGATGGGATGGTGCATCAATTGTCACAGAGAGAGAGGGATTGATGTGGAAAATAATCCGTACTACGAAGAAGTGCATAAGAACATGAAGATTGAAGGCAAAGAATACATTTCGGTGGCTGAGAATGGCGGTTTGGAGTGTGGTAAGTGTCATTATTAATCTTAAAAAAGAATTGAATCCATGAGCAACAAGAATCAATATTGGAAAGGACTGGAGGAACTCGAAAAAAGACCAGATTTCGTAGCCGCCAGTAAAAATGAATTTGCCGAAGGTTTGCCCCTCGAAGAAGCGCTCTCGGGTGTGGGTGAGTTCAATACCAACCGGCGCGATTTTTTGAAATATTTTGGTTTTAGCATCAGTGCGGTGGCATTGGCAGCCTGTAACAAGGCTCCTGTAAAGTATGCCATACCATATGTGGAAAAGCCATCGAATGTAACACCAGGGCTTCCTTTATACTATGCCTCTACATGTGGCGCCTGCAATGTGGGCTGTGGGGTTTTGGTGAAGGTGCGTGAAGGGCGACCCATTAAATTGGAAGGCAATGAAGATTCGCCTATTTCAAAAGGTGGTCTTTGCGGTACAGGACAAGCCAGTATTCTTTCTCTTTATGACACCAATCGATTGGCGCATCCTGTGGATAAAGACGGAATCGAAATTGAAGATTGGAGCAAAGTTGATGCAGATGTGATCAAAGCTCTAGATGCTGCTCAAGCTGCAGGTAAAGAAATCGCCATCGTGGTGGATAAAGCGAACAGCCCGAGCTTGAACAAAGCCCTCGAGGTATTCAAAGCTAAGTATCCTGCTGCTGCGGTTTACCAATACCAGCCGGTATCGTATTCAGGTATCCTCAATGCAAATGATGCTAGCTTCGGTAAAAAAGTAGTTCCTTCTTATCACTTTGAAAAAGCTGAGGTGATTGTAAGCTTTGGTGCTGATTTTCTCGGAACATGGATCAGTCCAGTAGAATTCTCTAAAGATTACGTTAAAAACCGTGTGCCCAAGAGCGGTAAAATGTCTCAGCATTTTCAGTTCGAGTCGATCCTGAGTTTGAGTGGTGCCAATGCTGATTACAGATTCCCTATGAAGGAATCAAAAGAAGGAATCTATTTGGTGACCCTCTACAATAAGCTCGCCCAAAAGGCGGGTGTTTCACAAATGCCGATGGCTCGTCAGGAAGAATTGGCAGGCAACGCCATTGCACAGGTGGCAGAAGCGCTTTGGAAAGCTAAAGGAAAATCTTTGGTGGTGTCCAAGTCGAACATTAAGGAAAATCAGATGGTGGTCAATGCCATCAATCATTTGCTCGAGAATTATGGTCAAACGATCGATGTTGATAATTACTCGATGCAGCATACTTACTCAGAAGAAGGTTTTGACCGCTTTGTAGCTGATGCTTCTGCGAATAAAGTGGGAGCAGCCTTGTTTGTTGGAACGAATCCAGTTTACAGTTATCCTGAAACCACAAAATTGATGGCTGCCTTGAAGAAGGTAGGCATGGTGGTTTCAACTGCAGGAACGCGTGATGAAACTGCAGAGCTGGCCAACTATGTTTGTCCATCCAATCATTATCTTGAGTCATGGGCCGATGCAGAGGTGAAAAAAGGTCTTTTCCAATTAACTCAACCCACCATCAGTCCGGTTTTCAATACTCGTCAGGAAATTGAATCGCTTTTGGTTTGGGCTGGAATGGAAAACAAAGCTGAAGATGGTTACAGCTTGTCGTATCAGTTCATCAAGAATAATTGGAAAGAAAGCATCACTCCAGCATGGGATAAAGCACTCGAGAGAGGTGTATATAACAAAGGTGAAGTTGCATCTTCCGTTCCAGCACTTGGGGTCATTGCCTCGGAAATTGTTGCTGGTGTAGAGAAAAATGTAAAGAATGCAGATAAGGAACTCATTCTCTATCTAAAAGGCGGACCGAAAGATGGAGCAATGGGGACAAATCCATGGGTTCATGAAATGCCCGATCCAATCAGCAAGGTGACCTGGGATAACTATGTTTCCATGTCTAAAACAGAGGCCGCTTCAATCGGAGTGGAAGATGGCGACACAGTGAATATCACCACCGGTGCATACACCTTGGAAAATATGCCGGTTCTGATCCAACCCGGACAGGCTACCGGTACTTTGGCCATAGCTGTTGGATACGGAAGAAAACTTCCGGAAACAGTGAAAAATGACCTGAAAGATTTGGGTAAAAATGCTTACCCATTTGCGGTTCGGGATGCCAATGGCGCTCTGAACTTCAATGTTACATCCGGAGTTAAAGTTGAGAAAGCTTCAGCCAGTTATGAATTGGCAAGAACACAAACGCACCATTCAATTGAAGGTCGTGACATGGTTCGCGAAGCCACCTTGTCTGAATACAACGAAAACCCATATGTGCGCAATGAGCATAAGCATAACCTCATTTCACTCTGGGAAGATTATGACTATAGCAAGGGCCACCATTGGGCAATGGCTATAGACCTGAATGCTTGTACCGGTTGTGGTGCTTGTGTGGTAAGTTGTAGCATCGAAAACAATGTCCCCGTGGTGGGAAGAGATGAAATCAGGCGAAGAAGGGAAATGCATTGGATTCGTATTGACCGTTATTACTCGTTTGCATCTGACCGTGAATTGGATGCCACGGTGAAAGTGGGTCCATTCGATGTTGAAGAAACTTTCCAGGAAGGAGCCTACGTAACCAAGGAGACGGAAATTGATGCCATAGAAAAAGCTAAGAATGGCGAGGATTTCAAGCATTACGATAATGTAAAGGTGGTTTTCCAGCCGGTAATGTGTCAGCATTGCGACAATGCACCATGCGAAACGGTTTGCCCTGTGCTCGCTACAACACACAGCAAGGAAGGTCTCAACCAAATGACTTACAATCGTTGCATTGGTACAAAATATTGTGGAAACAACTGTCCGTATAAAGTAAGACGCTTTAATTGGTTCAGGTACAACGACAACGATATGTTTGATTATCATTTCAATAATGATCTAGGTAAGATGGTGATCAATCCGGATGTGACCGTTCGTACACGTGGGGTTATGGAAAAATGCAGTTTCTGCATCCAGAACATTCAATCTGCCAAACTCGCGGCCAAGCGTGAAGGAAGAAAGATGAGCGATGGCGATGTTCAAACCGCTTGTGCTCGCTCTTGTCCATCCAATGCCATCGTGTTCGGAGACTTGAATGATCAATCCAGTGAAATATCTAAGTTGTACAAGAACGAACGCTCATACCACATGTTGGAAGAATTGGATGTTCGTCCTTCGGTGGTATATATGACCAAGATCAGAAACAAAAAAGAAATTGAAAAATCAGGAGCACATCACTCTTAAATAGCTATTTGACATGTATCAGGCCAGTATAAGAAAACCGCTAGTAACAGGCAACAAGAGCATTGCAGACGTAAGCAATGATATCTGTCGCCCTATTGAAAACAAACCATCCAAGGCATGGTGGATGGGCTTTATCCTTTCATTCTTTGCCTTGATTCTCTTGGCCATTACCCTGGGGTATACCACCTTAGTGGGGATAGGTACATGGGGGGTGAACAAAACCGTTATGTGGGGCTGGGACATTACCAACTTCGTATTTTGGGTGGGTATCGGACATGCCGGAACACTGATCTCGGCAATTCTTTTGCTTTTCCGTCAGAAATGGAGAATGTCAATCAACCGATCGGCAGAAGCCATGACCATATTTGCCGTAATGTGTGCGGCACTTTTTCCGCTCTTTCACATGGGGCGTGTCTGGTTGGGGTACTGGCCATTGCCACTTCCTAACGCGTTTGGGTCACTTTGGGTTAATTTCAATTCACCTCTTCTTTGGGACGTGTTTGCGATCTCAACCTACTTCTCGGTATCTCTTCTGTTTTGGTATTTGGGCTTGATCCCTGATATCGCTACTGTTCGTGACCGCGCAAAGACAAAAGCACGCAAATTCTGGTATAATTTCTTTTCGATGGGCTGGAATGGCTCGGCCAGAAACTGGCATCGCTATGAAGTGGTATCCCTCATTTTGGCGGGTATATCAACGCCATTGGTGCTATCCGTTCACACCATTGTATCTTTTGACTTTGCAACCTCTGTCATCCCAGGTTGGCACACCACCATTTTTCCTCCATACTTTGTGGCAGGAGCAATTTTCTCCGGTTTCGGTATGGTATTAACCCTATTGGTGGTGGCGCGTAAAGTGATGAAATTGGAAGACTACATCACCATCAGTCACCTAGAGGCAATGACCAAAGTGATTATGCTTACCGGATCCATGGTAGGTTTGGCATACTTAACTGAATTCTTTATTGCAGCTTATTCAGGTGTTGAATATGAGCAATATGCATTTATTAACCGTGCTTTCGGACCATATTGGTGGGCATATTGGACCATGATGTCTTGCAATTTGCTTGCACCTCAGGTATTCTGGTTCAAATGGGCCCGAACCACCCCATGGTTCATCTTTTTCATGTCGATCATTGTGAACATCGGAATGTGGTTTGAGCGTTTTGTGATCATCGTAACCTCACTTCACAGAGACTACTTGCCATCTTCTTGGGCGATGTACTACCCGACATGGGTGGAAGTTGGCATATTCATCGGAACATTTGGGTTGTTCTTCACCCTCTTCTTCCTATTTGCTAAATTCTTGCCAGTAGTTAATATGGCAGAAGTTAAAGGTATCATTAAAGACAAGGAATAAACAGAAACCATGCTGGATAAACATTTAATATTAGGCGTATTCGACAATCCCGATGGAGTGCTGAGCTCAGTGAGCAAACTCCGTAAAAAAGGGTATGAAATTTTCGACTGCTACACTCCGTTTCCTGTTCACGGTCTTGACACCGCAATGGGAATAAAAAGGAGCAATCTCACGGTTGGCGCTTTCATTTGCGGTGCCATTGGTTTTTCTCTGGGACTGCTCTTGCAATTTTATATCATGGTTTGGGACTGGCCGATGATCATTGGTGGTAAACCGGATACTTATAAAATGCTGCCGTCGATGGTGCCCGTTACGTTTGAAGTTACGGTATTATGTACTGCATTCGGTATGGGGTTGCTTTTCTTTGCCAGAACCAAAATGATTCACGGAATCAAGCCTGACATCATAGATCCACGTCAGACTGATGATCGATTGTTTGTTGCAATTGAAGGCAAAGACGGTTTGAATGTTGGAGAAATTTCTGAGATATTCAAAAATGAAGGTGCTTTGGAATTAAGGGAAAGAAATGGAGATCTTCTCGGTTCAAACAACCATACGAAAGATTCAAAGGGAAATACAGATAACAACGATTAAGCCCATGAAATTAAAATCAACAGTTTACGTAATATTCGGAAGTCTGGCTCTAGGTCTGGCAGGTTGCACTGCTGGTGGTGACAATCCAGGAATCGAATACGCGCCTGACATGTATGTTAGTAAGGGGTATGAAGCGTTTACCCAAACTAAAAAGTGGAGCCATAACCCCGGTGGAATGAGCATGAGACTGCCGGTAAAAGGCAGCATTGCAAGAGGACAGTTGGATTATCTGTACCCGTACCCCGACAATGGTGAAGGATATGAGATGTCAGCATCACTCAAAGCTGCTATTCCGGCTACCAAAGAAGTGGTAGAAACTGGCAAAATTCTTTACAACACCTATTGCTGGAACTGTCATGGTAAGAAAGGTGGAAATGATGGGCCAGTTATGCAGGAAGGACGTTATGTTAAGCCTCCCTGGCCGAACTACCAGAGCGATTACATCAAGGATTTACCGGTAGGTAAGATTTTCCACACCATTACCTATGGAAAAGGTCTTATGGGATCGCACGCCATGGTTCTATCACCAAAAGAACGCTGGGAAGTCATTCACTATGTGAAATACCTTGCATATGGTGAAGAGAATTTCAATTTCGCTACTGCAGATGATAATGTAAGTGCCGAAGAAATAACAGAAACCAGTTCCGTAGAAATGATTTCTGAAGATTAAATTAGTTCATAAACAAGTAGCTTTAAAGATTATACAATGGGTCACCATCACATAACAGAAATTAAAGACGAGCAGTTTCGCTTCACTTCCAGAGGCCGTTTATTTGCCGGAGGCTTATTGCTGCTCGGTATCATATTGGCAGTAATAGGTGCAATGCAGGTTAAAAGTCATTGGCATGGCGCAGATGATCATGCTGTGGTTGTTGAGCACAACGAATCAGCCGGTGCTGAGCATCATGAAGCTACGGCTTCATCAGCTGAAGAACATGCCGAAACCCATGCAGATGAAGCAGGCCATGAGGCGCCTGGACATGGAGGAGGACACACCAAAAGTTGGACCAGTAGGTTATGGGCCAATCTATTGATGAATTCATACTATTTCATGCTCTTTGGTATCGGAGCCCTATTCTTTATTGCACTTAATTACGCGGCAAATGCTGGGTGGCCTACCATGGTGAAAAGGGTGCCTGAAGCGATGAGTGCATATTTGCCCATTGGCTTTGCCATCCTATTTGTGGTGTTGTTCCTTTCCAAGGAAGAAGTATATCATTGGTACAGCTATATGTACAGCGGTGAAGAAGTTGCCCCTGATGCCCTCTTGGATAAGAAATCATGGTTCTTGAATAAGCGTTTTTTCTTGTTTGGAGTGCCCTTGATTGGAATCATTTGGATAATTTTCCGAACGGTATTGAGAAGGTTATCTCTGGCTGAAGACAAGCTTTCAGATGGAGACACAAGCAATTTCTTGAAAAGCATCAGGTTCTCTGCAGCCTTCATATTCATTTTTGCTTTCAGCTTTTCTATTTTGAGCTGGTTGGTAATGATGAGCATTGATGCACATTGGTTCAGTACCATCTTTTCTGTATACAACTTTGCCATCACCTTTGTGACCACAATGACCATTATTGCTTTGTTTGTGGTTTATCTGAAGCGCCAGGGATACATGGAACTTGTAAGCGATGAACTGATGCATGATTTAGGTAAGTTCATGTTTGCTTTCAGTATTTTTTGGACATACATCTGGTTGGCACAATACCTGCTAATTTGGTATGCTAACCTTCCTGAAGAAACGGTTTATTATGATGCCCGCCTCCATGGGTATTACAGACCATTTTTCTTCGTGAATATTGCCATGAATTTCTTTGCACCTTTCCTCATTCTGATGATGAGAAATGCGAAAAGAAGTCCTTATGTATTGGTGCTTGCCGGATCTGTTATTTTGGTGGGTCACTGGGTTGATATGTATCTAATGGTGATGCCGGGTGCTGTAGGTCCAGAGAATTCAGGCATAGGCTTGTTGGAAATTGGAACAACCATGGCTTTTGCGGGATTGTTTATTTACATCGTAAGTCACGCCCTAACCAAAGCATCACTCTATCCTAAGAATCACCCATACTTGCTGGAATCAGCCAATTATGATGTAGGGGTATAATCAACTATAAGATTACTTCAAAAAGGTCATTGTTCATGCGATGACCTTTTTTATTGCACTCACCTTTTATTCTTGTGCTATTAGTAGCCAAAGATTTTGGTTGCTGAATGAATTGTCAGTAAATGCTCTCTATTATTTTGGTGCACCATTTACTTGTGAAAATGATCAACGCCTGACCATCGCTTTTCATTTCCATCAATGAATTCAATCATCATTTGGCCCGGTCAATCAATGAGCTTGATTAATCCTTTTTGAAGGGGTTATCATGTTTCATTAAGCGTCTTTAGAACAAAGAACGCTTTCACCCACCCAAAAAAAAGACCCGAACGTTGCAACGTTCAGGTCTTTTTAACAACTATGATCAAATCTTAATATGTTTTGATCAGTTTAAAAGTTTCATATAACTCTCCGGTAGATGGTTCACTCAAATGCAACAGATACATGCCTTTTTCTAGTTCACGCGTATCCAGTTGTTCTTTTACTTCAAGTCTCTTCGAAAGAATAATGCGTCCGCTTATGTCAACCATTGTTGCATACAATGTTGTATTTGACTCGATATTCAATTGATGGTCGAATGGATTGGGAAAGACCTGAATGAAATTATTTGTCGGGTGAAGTGCTAAAGAGGCCAGTCCGCTTACACTTATTTTTCTGATAGCGGTATCATTGCAGCCATTCTGAGGTACCACTACCAGTTGAACCTCATAATCGCCATTCTTGTCGAAAGTATGATTCACTCTAAATCCATTGGCCGTTCCGCCGTCGCCCATATTCCAGCGATAAAATCCTTGTCCATTGGTTCGTGCTGCAAATTGAAAGCTACCCGGCTCAATAACTGAAAAATCAAAACTCGCATCGGCTGAAGGAAGAACGCTCAGTTCATATGAGTTAATTGCAGATCTGCAACCTCGGTTATCTGCCGCAAAATAGTAAGTAGTTGGTTTTTCAGGTGCGGGGATGGTATACAAATTTCCTCGGCCTAATTCATTATTGGCCGCACTATCGCCGTACCAAACAATGGTGCCTATTTGAGATTGAGCCTGTAGCGTAATTGATTTGCCGGAGCAGGCCTCTTTTTGTTGATTACTTGAGTTCAAAATGCCATAAGGATGCACCAATATCTCAAGGGGATATCTTGCGGTGTCCGCGCATATGCCATTGGTTGGTACGAACCAGAAAGAGGTATCATTGGATAGATTTTTGAGTACTAAACTGCTGCCCTCATGAATCCAGTTCATATCCGTTTCAGTTTCATACCAACGTGCAAAACCATTTTGTATACCCAAATCAATGGTCACGCTATCACCCTCACAAGTCTCCATGCTTCCTTGTTGATTGCTGAAAGTGGGAAAGGTGAAGGTGCGCACGGATACACTTAAACGGCTGCTGGCGCAATTTCCATCAAAGGCATCTACATAAAAAGTTTGCCTTCCTAGTTTGTTGATGCTTACGTTCAGAAAGTTCCCGGTTTGGAAATGGGAGCCACCCGATGGATCGGTATACCATCTGAGTTGGTCATTGTTTTTTGCTGCCGCTTTAATTTGCACATTTCCATCCAGTAAGCAAACCAAGGTATCTCTGACCACCTGAGGTTCTGCTGGGGCAAAATCAATTCCCACAAAGGCCTGTACGGACAGTCGCTTGGTGCTGTAACAGCCACGGTGGTATGCCTGAACATAAAATTTTTGTGGATTGCTAAGAGTTCCGGTGCTGTATACTTCTCCCTGGTGAAAATAAAGCCCACCGATACTATCCCTATACCAGCGGATGGTGCCTGTATCGGTATTCGCACTTAAATTGGCAATGGAGTTCAGACAAACAGAATCATTGAGAACTGAAAGAATCTTTGGGGTCTGATTTACCCGTATAATCTTTTCTAACAAGCGACTGCTGCAATGTTCATTTCTGCTAACGACATATACGGTATCATTCCGATACTTTGGTCCGCTTACATAAGTGTTTCCATAAAGAAAGGCCGTGTCGTTTGGTGTTCGGTACCAGGAAATATTACCATTGCTCAGTGCCAATAATCGAGCGCTGTCGCCTGAGCACATGCTATCTGTGTTATTCCCGGTGAAGCTTATTTCAGAAGGTCGGTAGTATAAGTTTCTAATCATTGTGTCGATACAATAGGTAGAGGTTTTGTAATGGAGTAAACGACCAATGAGCCGAATATCATAATTATCTGGATTGCTATACCTGATCGCACCTTCCTCAGCGTAATATGAACCTGCATTGTGCCCATAATTCCAGAGGAAACTAAAGCGCTGGTTGTTGTTCAGTGCCCAGCGGTTGTACATAGGATCGAAAAAGAAATCAGAAGAGCGATTTTTAAACTTTACCGAGTCTCGGTAATTGTAGCAATCATCAAAGCTAAAATCGACACTCAAGCTGTATTGCACATGGGGTTCCATTAATATATCGCAATCGAGTGGATTACCAGAGATGTTAAGGTTCAAACAGCGATACCAAGTTCCTCCAACAGTGCCACAAGCGAGATTTTCCCGTTCGCCATCGCCCGATAACCAGTCGTTGGCAACAACAGCTACGCGATTGGTATCATTCGATTCCAAAACCAAAATGAAGGGCTTGTCAGTGATGACAACGGTATCGAATTTAATTTTCTTTTCCAGCACGCTCAGCAATCCACCACCGAATGACGTATCTATTTTTAATCGTTCGGTTTGAAGCAGTTTACCCTTGGGAAGACTATCAGAATCAGCTTCGTAGACTCGGCATATGATTTCAATCGAGTCTGTTGCTGTGGTATTTGCCCATGCATAAAAGCTGAAGCCAGCTATGCTTACCTCGCCTGGTGCTGAGTAAAATTGTCCGAGTGCGTAGCCTTTGGAAACGTTGATGGCCCGAAGGCTGCTTGCTTTAAATCTGCCGTATTGAAGGGTGTCACCATTACAGGCAATGGTATCCAAACCAATGCCTTTATAGAGTTTTGCATGTTGTAATGGCGTTTGATCGTCGGTTATTTGCTTCCCCGGGCTGCTGAATTGTGCGTAACTGCCTCCAGTTAATAAACAAAATGAAATCAATAGGATTCTCTTTAATTGCTCTTTCATACCTCGATTATTTCAAGTAAAAATAACCAAGTACTTCGAAATATCAAGTGCGGTCCTTATTGATAATGATGATTGATCAGTAAATCATATCTCATTCTGTAATGAGCTTTCCGTTTTTCAGCACAGGAACAACGGAAAAAATGTTTTGTTGTAAACAAAAAGCCTTGTCACCTTTAACGCCGAGCCTTTTAAACCGCTTAACATGTGAAGCCTGCTCCAAGAATTCGTCGAGACGATCTTTATTCGATTCATAGAGCTTCAATGCGGCAAGGCTTGAATCGCAATCGAAATGAAAATGGTCTTTTAATAAATGTACCAATGCACCGGCAAAAAGTGTATCTTCAAGATTGAATCGGTTTTTCCATCCAGCACAAAACAGCAACACATCTTTCTTATCATTCAACAAATGGTCTGCTACCGCTTGCATGTTTAAAAAGCTCCCAATGATGATGTTGCCGAAATTCTTGCCCATCTCGATGCAACGCGTACCATTGGTGGTGGTTAGCACAATTTCTTTTCCGTTCAGGTGGTGATTGCAGTATTCAAGGGGTGAGTTTCCCAGGTCGAATCCATCCACTTTCATTCCATTGCGTTCTCCTGCAATCAGAAAATTCTTGGATTGATAGGAACGGGCCTCCTCTAGGTTTTCTACAGGGATAACGGATTGAACACCATTGGCAATGGCAGTTACAATGGCACTGCTGGCTCTCAGAATGTCGATAACAACAATATTTTTACCCTCTGCATCATAGAAAGGAAATAGGGCAGGACTTAAAACAACTTCAATTTCTGGCATCGGGATGTTTACTTGTCTACAAAGATACAATTAGGGGTTTCCAGTCCACTCATAAACGTGAATCTCGAAAGGATAATCGTTCAATGTCTTAAATGGTATTTTAGGAATAAAAGATTGTACGTGACGATAGCGCTCATCTGTTTGCAATCGCTCCAATGGAATGTTGCATTCATTCGGACCAAAATGACCATCCCAGATTAAGATGCTACCATGAGGTGCCCAACTTTCATCAAAACTCCATAATTTTATGAAGCGTTCAGAATCATAGGGGTCGATGTCTAAAAGCACATTCAACCAAGGATAGAAGAAATACACCGTTCTGCCGGAAAAATCCTGTTGCCCATACCAATCAGCCAGTTCTAAGAATAATTCTTGTTCCTCGCTGATGGGCATGGGGTATTTCCCCTTGCCATAGTTGAAAGGTTCAAATAACACGCCCGCCAAAATAAGGAAACCAAGCCCCTTCATCAGCTTTGTTTTGTTATTCAAAAGCCCAGTGAGCTCATTGAATGCGTACACCGCCATGAGCGCTGAAGATGGAATGATAACAATCATGACCCGCTGCAAACCACAACTACCCATCATACCCAAGTACCATATGGCGGAATGGATGGCGAAATAAAGACAGAAAATACCCCAACCGAAAAAGAAAACTTGCTCAGTGAGTCGATCAGATTTTTTACCCTTTTGAAAGAACCTGATTGGAATGAAGAAGATGCCAATTGCAATCAAAACAAGCAGGGTTCTGCCGAAAATATAGTTGGAGATTTTAATATAATGCAATAAGGGGCCGTTGCCACAAATATTTCGACCACTGAGTTCAAAGTTCAGATAGGGGTTGTGCGTGATCACCCAAAATGGATCACCTGCCTCATTTGGGCCATGATCGAGCCACCAACCTAAATAATTGAAAACCAAAGAGCCCACAAAAAGCAAAGCTGTTGCCCAATAATTCCTCTTATAAATCAACAAGTAGAGTCCTATGACCGCCAGTATGACATACCCTTCTGATCGAGCATAGGGTAAAAAACCAGAAATGAGTGCGGCGCTCATTTCCTTTTGACTGGCAAATAACAGAATAACCACTGCCAGCATAAGCGCATTCAAGGGCTCTGTTAAGCCACTGATGGTATTGTCGATGAAAATAGGAGAGGCGAGTACCGCAACAAACGCAAGCCAGCTGTTTTTCATCTGGAGTGCCCTTGCTGCAAAAAGGCTTACCCAGGAAGTGGCAATCAGCAAGAGAATATTCAATACAACAACCCCTTCAAAACCCAACTGTGCAAAAGGAGAGGCAATGATGGTATAGAGCGGTTTGCCCCATTGATCGAGAAAAAGTTGAGGATATTTCCAGCTGTAGCGTGCAATGAGATAGTGCTCATAGCTATCCATTCCTCCGGCCGCACCGGCTGAAATAAAAGAGAAATACAAGAAAATGCCTAACGCTAAGAAACTAAGCCCGAAGCAGAAAAGCCATAAATAGGACTTTCTTTCAAGAATCATGCAGCAAATAACAAAAAAAGCCTCCAATTGCGGAGGCTTTCATATGAGCATATTTCATGTTCTCAATAGGTGGACTTCACCTTGAGTATATCATTGATTCTTTTTTCAGCCATTTCAGTTGCTGCTTTTTGGGTGTGAATATCTTTGGCATCAGAAAGTTCATAAATGCCCAAAAGCGTGTCGTAAATTTTTTCAGTATCGCGAATTGCATTCTCATGGTTGTAACCGGTGTATTCACTGTAAACATTGATCAACCCACCGGCATTGATGAGGAAGTCAGGAGCATACAAAATACCCTTTTTACGGATCAACGGACCGTGGATGTCTTCATTCTCCAACTGATTGTTTGCTGCTCCCGCAACAATGGCACAATTAAGCCGGTCAATGCTGTTATTGTTCAAGATTGCACCCAATGCACATGGGGCGAAAATATCCATATCTAAATCTAGCATATCTTCTCCATTGACCACCTTTGCACCATAAGCCGACGAAGCGTGTTGCAAAGCAGCTTCGTTGATGTCGCTCACATAAATTTCAGCACCCTCTTTGTGCAGGTATTCTACAAGATGCATTCCCACTTTGCCAATGCCCTGAATGGCAATTTTTTTACCGCCGAGTGAGTCATTTCCGTAAACTTTCTTCGCAGAGGCCTTCATTCCCATGTACGTACCATATGCTGTAACGGGTGAAGGATCTCCTCCTCCGCCACGACTTTCAGGCAGGCCCACAACGCTGTCTGTTTCCATTGCAACGTACTCCATGTCGAGGGTGGTGGTTCCAACATCTTCTGCAGTGATATACTTGCCGTTCAAATTCTCAACGAAACGACCAAATTTACGCATGAGTGCCTCAGTTTTGTGTCGGTTGGAATCTCCTATGATTACAGCTTTCGCTCCTCCAAGATTGAGACCGCTAATGGCCGCTTTGTAAGTCATGCCCCGCGAAAGACGTAGCACATCTCGCATTGCATCGGCTTCCGTTTTGTAGTGCCACATTCGTGTACCACCCAAACCCGGGCCCAATACGGTGTTGTGTATAGCGATGATGGCCTTTAAACCGGTGTGATTGTCATTGCAAACCACCACCTGTTCGTGATCATGAGCACCCAATCGATCAAATAAATCGAATTCAGTGTCAAACTTAATACCTGCTGCCTGGTTCATTTATTAGGATTTGTAATCAGTGTTTTTTAGGCTGCAAAATTAGTCTTTTTTTTGTCTCAAATTTGACCCTTGAAATCTCTACGATCACTCAATAAATACTTGTTCAAATATCGCTGGTATCTCGTCGGTGGATTGCTATTCATCATCGGATCCAATGTCTTTGCCATTGCCATCGCACCCCTTGTGCGAATGGCCGTGAATCAAATGGCTGAAAGTATGAAAGGCATCAGTGGTTCGAGTATTCCGGAAGAGGTTGCCAGAGAAGTGGGTGTTACTGCGCTGCAATTCGGCCTACTTGTTTTGGGCAGCGCCATTGTAAAAGGGGTGTTCATGTACTTCATGCGTCAAACGCTTATTGTCATGAGCAGGCTTATAGAGTACGACTTGAAAAATGAGATTTACGAACATTATCAGAAACTGGGTGCGGGCTTTTACAACCGAAACTTTACAGGTGATTTGATGAATCGCATCAGTGAAGATGTAAGCCGGGTGCGCATGTACCTGGGGCCAGCAATCATGTACACGCTCAACTTGGTGGTGCTATTCTTTATGGTCATAGGTTTTATGCTAACCATCAATGCAAAAATCACTTTCTGGGTGCTTCTTCCACTTCCTGTGCTTTCCTTGAGCATTTATTATGTGAGTGATATGATCAACAGACGAAGCGATCGTATTCAGCAGAAGTTATCTTCCATCACCGCCTTTGTTCAGGAGTCTTTTTCAGGAATCAGGGTGTTGAAGAGCTATGCAGTTGAAAAAGATTTTGAACAAAGTTTTCGCGATCAAAGCGATGAATATAAGAGCAACTACATGCATCTGGTGAAGGTAGATGCGTTGTTTTTTCCGCTGATGATGATGCTGGTTGGTTGCAGCATCATCATCACCATATGGATTGGAGGAAAAGAAGTTATTGCCGGTAACTTCACCTATGGCAATATTGCAGAATACATCATTTATGTGAACATGCTCACCTGGCCTGTAGCGTCTTTGGGCTGGGTAACTTCACTGGTGCAAAGGGCTGAAGCTTCGCAAAAGCGTATCAATGTTTTTTTAAACGAAATCCCTGAAATAGCTAGCGGTCAATTGGAAGTAAGTGAATTGAATGAGTCGATTGAATTCAGGAATATTCATTTCTCTTATCCGGGAAAAGACGAAGTACTGAAGGGATTGAATTTCACCATCCATAAATCTGAGGTGCTAGCCCTGGTGGGGGCAACCGGATCGGGAAAATCAACTATTGCAGCATTGCTCACTCGGTTTTACGACCCCAATGCAGGAGCAATTACCTTGGATGGAGTGGATATCAGGAATTTGAATACCAAATCGTACCGTTCACTATTTGGATACGTGCCGCAAGATGTTTTTCTGTTTGGCGATACCATTGAAAGCAATATTTTGTATGCCGGTCTTCAGCAACAAAAGGGGCCGGAGTACTACGCTGAGCTCGCCGATGTAAAAGATGACATAGAGGCCTTCAGTTCTCAATTTCAAACGGTTCTTGGTGAAAGGGGGATCAGCCTTTCAGGGGGCCAAAAGCAGAGAGTATCCATTGCTAGAGCCATGGCAGCAGAACCCGAAATTATGGTCATGGATGATAGCCTTTCTGCAGTCGATACCTCAACAGAATTGCTGATCATGAATAACCTGCGCAGCTTTCTGAAAAACAGAACGGCACTATTAATCAGCCATCGTCTCAGCATGGCTGAACAGGCCGACCGAATTTTGGTTATCAAAGAAGGAAAGATAGCCGAAGAAGGCTCTCACGAGCAACTCATTGCCCTGAAAGGAATTTATTTCCAAATGTATGAACAGCAGAAAACCTCCACAGAGGAAGTTTAATATTTCTTAAATAATTGAATGGCGCTTGCCGGACTTCAAGAATTTCGTTTTTTTTGATAAAAAATTTACGGAAACAATGTACGAGCAGGATCGCGATAGCAGAGAAGTGTTTTCCAAACGAGTGAAAGCTGGAAAAAGAACTTATTTCTTCGATGTAAAAACAACCCGTGCCAACGATTATTACATCACCATTACCGAAAGCAAGCGCAGGTTTGATGATGGCAATTACGTGAAGCATAAAATTTTTCTTTATAAGGAAGATTTCAATAAGTTCATGGATGCCTTCAACGAAACGGTTAATCACGTAAAGACAGAACTCATGCCTGAATATGATTTTGAGGAGTTCAGTCGAAACCGAGATGATGAGGATGATGATGGCCGTGATGATTACTAATTCATCAGGTATCCTAGACTTACATAAAATTTAACCAATGAATTGGATCACCTGGTTAATGGGAGGGGTTGCAGGAGTAGTACCGGGTATAGCCATGTACTTTCACTATGTTGAAGAACGTTACCTCGAACCACAAAGGCAATTAATGTTCACCATAGGCTCATGGGCAATTCTTGCACTTTGCATCGTTTTCGCCGTGATTGCCTACCGTAAAAAAAATGGCCAGATCAGCTTGGGCCAAACAATGGTCAGGGGTCTTGCAGTATCCTCTATCAGAGGAATCGTGGTCATATTGTTCTACAGCATTTGGTTTTTAACCAGTCCAACCATGTTCGATAAACCCGCAGAATTGGCTTATAAAAATTATGTGGCCAATTTGGATGAAGCAGACCGAACGGATGAGAATATCCAGAAGGTAGAAACTGCCATCCATGCGCAGTTTACCCCATTAGGGCAAGCTAAAAGTGTGTTATTTGAAAGCCTGATCATAGGCGCAGTTATCGCAGTACTCACTGCAGGATTTTTAGCAACTCCCTCCAATAAACAAATCACCATAGAATGACCAGAATTGAAAGCGACAAAATAATAGTGAATCGACCAGCACAGGAGGTATATGCCTTTCTTGCCGATCTTAGAAACTACGAACAACTCATGCCATCAAGGGTAAGTGAGTTTCATGCCGATGAGGAGGAAGCCCATCTGAAAATTGACGGAATGGGCAAAGTGCGTATGAAGAAAGGAAGCTGTGAAGAAAATCGAAGAATCGTCCTTGAACCGGAAGGGAGCATACCGTTTACATTTACAGTGCACTGGGAACTCAGTGATGATGGTGCATCCACAGCGCTGTTGGCCTATGTAGATGCCGATTTAAATATGATGATGAAAATGCTTGCACAGGGCCCATTGAAGGAATTTATCAATACCCAAGCGCATAGACTCAGAGAGGTTATGGAGTCTGCTTGAGTGCATTGATCGATTATTCAAGCACAGCGGTCCATTGCTTATTTTCCTTGAGGCTTATTGGCTGAAATTTGAAAACTTAAGTATGAACAAGAATGAATATTTCTGAAGATAAAATAGATCAACTGGCCCATTTGGCTCGCCTTCAGTTCGAGGGTGAACAAAAAGAAACCATCAAGGCAGATCTTGAGCGAATCATCGCATTCTGTGAAAAACTAAAAGAGGTGGATACCGATGGTGTAGCTCCCCTGATTTATATCAATGAAGAAGGGAATAAGTTGAGAATAGATGAAGTAGGTGAGATGATCTCGCAAAAGGACGCCCTCAAAAATGCCCCGGATGCTGATTCTGATTATTTCAGGGTTCCCAAGGTGATTCGGAAGTAATGCCACTCATTGAACTGAGAGAAATTACCAAAGTCTATCACGTAGGAAAGATGGACCTTTATGCCCTCAATGGTGTAAACGCGGATATTGAGCGATCAGAATTTGTTGCCTTAATGGGGCCTTCTGGTTCAGGCAAATCCACTTTAATGAATATCATTGGATGTCTTGATTCTCCCAGCTCTGGTTCATACGTGCTGAATGGTACGGAGGTGCAAACCATGAATGATGCTGATTTAGCTGAAGTGAGAAACAGGGAAATTGGATTCGTATTTCAATCGTTCAACCTGCTACCGAGAATCAATGCCATGGAAAACGTAGCACTGCCACTGGTCTATGCAGGTGTTGGCCGGGAAGAACGACATGAAAGAGCACATGAAGTATTGAAAGCTGTTGGCTTATCTGATCGTTGGAAACATCTGCCGAATGAACTTTCTGGGGGGCAAAAGCAAAGAGTTGCCATTGCGAGGGCCATGGTCAACCGTCCTTCTATTCTGCTTGCAGATGAACCAACTGGAAACCTCGATTCAAAAAGTAGTTACGAAATCATGGAGCTTTTTGAACAAATACATGAACAAGGTAACACCATCGTGATGGTAACCCATGAAGAAGATATTGCAGAATATTCCGAAAGGGTTATCAGGATGATTGATGGTAAAATCGTGGATAATTGAAAGCAATCTAACTGAACAAGTTTAGTAAGACGGTGTTTCAACTTCTGTACATCCAACAATTACTATGAAAATTTACACCAAACAAGGAGATACCGGTCATACCTCACTGCTCGGAGGCACCAGGGTTAGCAAGGCGCATTTGAGAATTGAAACATACGGCACCGTAGATGAATTGAATGCCCATGTAGGACTGATAGGTACTTTTGCCAAAGGTGAAGACGCAGATCTCATAAAAGAAGTTCAAGATCGCTTGTTCACGATTGGTTCGAGGCTCGCAACAGATCCGGGAAAGGAGAAAGTGAAAGTTCCTATGCTGCATCACTCAGATGTGGAGTTGCTTGAAAAAGCCATCGATCGCATACAAGATTCTCTGCCTGAACTGAGATCATTTGTACTCGCTGGTGGGTGCATAGAAAATGCCCAAGTTCATATTGCTCGTTGCGTTTGTCGCAGAGCAGAACGATTGGTGGTTCATCTAGGGCAAAATGAAGAGGTCGAAGAATTAATCGTAAAATACCTCAATCGTTTGAGCGACTACCTCTTCAGCCTCAGTAGAAAAGTAAGCGTAGATATGGGTGCCCCTGAAGTTTCCTGGACTCCCCGTCAATAACCTCCTTGATAACGCATCATCTGTTGGTATTGCTGAATGCGTTGGATGTACATCTGTGGGAACTGAAACTCCGGATAAATTTCTAGCGCCTTACGCAGATAGTCTACAGATTGATTGAAGTTGCTCTTGCCCTCGGCTTCAATCATGGCCTTTAAATTATAGCAGGCCGCTTCAATTGGCACCTGCTCTAACACGCCAGCAGGTGACATCTCAATAATGGTGCTGGTATCTCTTCCGCGTGCCAGTATTTCTGTACTGATAGAGTCAGCTGCACCAAAATCTTCACTTTCGAAATACAAGGTAGCAACCTGATAACGGTACTTGGGATCACCGCTTTTTTCGAACAAGCGATTGAAATTACCTACCGCCTCAGGATAATTTCCTAATTGCTGATTTGCCAGGCCCGTCAGCTCCAAGATGCGATAATTGCTGCTGTCTGCTGCAAAAACTTTTTTCGCCAATTGCAAGCCACCATTATAATTACCGGTCTTAATGTACAAGCCTGCAAGTGAATCTGAATATTGCAGGTTGCTAGAGTCCAGTAAAAGAATGCGATTCAACGCCATAATCGCAGTAGGGCCATCTTTGAAACCCAGCGCCTGCTCATACAGATTCTCATAGACTTTGATTTGACTTTTGATGGGCTCTTTTTTTTCGGTACAAGCAAACAAACTCATTACCATCAGGGTAGAAATAAAATGCTTACGAATCATATTGGGGGCAAAAAAAACTAAAAAAAAGGACATGATCTTGAACCGACCCTCATTTACATTCAACGTTCAAAGAAAGCTTGACGAAGATGATGTGTTCGGCTGCTCATTGCGCTGGGATTGCACAGACCCAAAGTAGATGGATCAAATGCTTCTTTTGATGTACTGAATCAAGGTAGTAAAGATTTAGAATGTTATCAAAAGGCTTGCGCTCCCACGCTGTGATGATGCCTGAGAGAGTTCACCTGTAGTTTGATCTTATGGGGTAAAAGCAGATGGCCTATTGTTCATTGCACTTGAAGGCTCGGGTTGAATGCACTAAATTTGCCAACCTTTTTAAAGCTATGTTCGAAAATTTATCCGACCGACTGGAAAAAGCCTTCAAAACCCTAAAAGGGCAAGGAAGGATTTCAGAAATCAATATCGCCGAAACCGTCAAAGAAATTCGCAGGGCGTTGGTGGATGCAGACGTAAGCTACAAGATTGCTAAAGACTTTACCAATGAAGTCAAAGAAAGAGCTCTTGGAGCAAATGTGATTAAGAGCGTTTCCCCCGGCCAATTAATGACAAAAATCGTTAACGATGAATTGGTGAAATTGCTGGGAGGGGAGACGGCGCATATCAATCTTAAGCCTAATCCGGCTGTGATTTTGATTGCAGGCTTACAAGGTTCGGGTAAAACAACATTTTCGGGAAAACTTGCCTTGCATCTGAAGGAAAAAGGGCGGAAACCCCTGCTGGTGGCATGTGATGTATATCGACCTGCAGCCATTGATCAGATCGGTGTTTTGGGAGAACAAACTGGGGTGGAAGTTTTTGCTGAAAAAGGAAATCCCAATCCACTTGATATCGCCCAAAAAGCCATTCAAAAAGCAAAAAATGAAGGTTTCAACGCGGTGATCATCGATACTGCTGGTCGTTTGAGCATCGATGAAACCATGATGAATGAGATTTCACTTCTCAAGGGTAAACTCGATCCTGCTGAAACACTCTTTGTGGTGGATGCCATGACCGGGCAAGATGCAGTGAATACGGCCAAAGCTTTCAATGATCGAATTAATTTTGATGGGGTGGTGCTCACCAAAATGGATGGTGATACCAGAGGTGGTGCAGCTTTATCAATAAAATCAACGGTTCAGAAGCCCATAAAATTTGTTAGTCAAGGGGAGAAAATGAATGCACTGGATGTATTTCACCCGGATCGAATGGCCAATCGAATTTTGGGGATGGGTGATATTGTTTCTCTCGTAGAAAAGGCCCAACAGACTTACGACCAAGAGGAAGCGGAGAAATTGCAGCGAAAACTGCGTAAAAACCAATTTGATCTGGATGACTTTTTAAATCAGATCCAGCAAATTAAAAAAATGGGCAATCTGAAAGATCTCATGGCCATGATCCCCGGAGTAGGGAAGGCCATGAAAGATATAGATGTTTCCGATGATGCGTTCAAAGGTATTGAAGCCATCATTCGCTCCATGACCCCCCAAGAGAGAAATGCACCTGAACTCATCGATGGCTCAAGAAGGAAAAGAATCGCAGATGGCAGTGGAACCAGTGTTACCGAGGTGAATCGTTTGCTCAAGCAATTTGCAGACATGCGCAAAATGATGAAGAACCTGAACAAACTTCAGGGCCGCGGAGGCATGCCTCGAATGCCATTTGGATGATCTGGTTTGTCTATTGGTTTTATTGATAATTGCAAGCTGCGATACTGTTAAATCCGTCTTTCTGACAATTGTATGACGCAATTTTGATTAGAATATTTCTTTTACTATGAAGAAGGCTTAAATTCGAGGCTTAAGATTTCTTTAAAATGAATAAAAAATTTTACCAATTAACTGCGGTGCTGGCAATTTTGATTGTCGCATGGCCCTTTGCCGAAGCAAATGCCCAGAAAAACATCGCACCCGATGCCAAATTGGCAACAAACGTTTTCTCCAATGCAACCTATCCACCTGAAGGGACCAACAACAAGGTGATCGGAGCTTGTGGTACGCAAGAAACCTGGTTCAACTGGGCTCCCGGTAGGGGAAACCCATATTTGGAGTGGGACTGGGGAAAAACAGTTACCGTAAACAAAATGGTTATTTACCACGGTCAAACCACAGGGCGTTACTTGAATGGTGCCGTGATCGAACGTTGGACCGGATCTGCATGGGTGACACATGCTTCATTTGGTAATTTGACCGTTCAGTGTGAGAACACCATCAACTTCACTCCGCTTACGGCTACCAAAATGCGTATCACCACTTGGACCATGGCCAATGTGGGGCAGTACAGCAATCCGAATTTCAGAGAAATTGAGATTTATGATGTGGCTGCACCGCTCAATGCGTCCATTTCTGCTTTGGTTAAACCTTCATTTGGCTGCGATTCTCCTTCTGATATCGTAGTTAGACTTTCAAATAATGGTCTTGAAAGATTGGATAGTGCCAATATATGGTACAGCATCAATGGCAGTACCCCTAAAATGGTAAAATGGAACAGCGGTAGCAATTTCAAAATAGCCGACACCCTCAAAACAGGTGCTTTTGCTGATGTTACGGTTGCCACCAACGAGACTTTCACTGCCTTCAGTACGCAGGATTTCAAGATTTGGAGCTCCATGCCCAACGGCAAGTCCGATACGGTAAATGCAGATGATACGCTGAGTAAATCTATTTATATGTTGGGAACGCCCTCGAACCCGGTTCCATCGGATGTTGAAAGATGCGGGGTGGGCACAGTTCAATTGACAGCCAAAACGGGTAATTCAAAAGATGAAGTGCTTTGGTATGACAGCCCTGCAGGCGGTAGCATTGTAGCCAATGGCCAGACAGCCACCAGCCCCTTCCTATATCAGACAGATTCATTTTTTGCAGAAGCAGCGCGCTTCTCATCCCCCTTCTTTTTAGCCAATTCTGTTGGTGGTGGTTCTTACATCGTATCAACTTCTACGGCAGATATTGAAGGAGGTTTCATGGAATTGAAAACAGGTGTGGCAGCCCTTACCGTAGACTCATTCATTTTCACGGCCTATCAGGCAAGCAGCACACCTTATAAACTGTACATCAAGAAAGGGGCTTTTACCACCAATCCTGTTGATTGGACCCTCTTGTCTGAAGGAACGGTTGCCACCTATGGTACTTCAGGAACATGGCCGGCCTTCACAGTGCCTGCAGATGGATACACTCTTGCGGCAAATACCACCTACAGCATCTACGTTGAGGTGACCGATAATAACATTATGCTTGACCCGGGTACACGTGATGCCGCAGATGAGTTTTTATCATTCTCAGGAAATACCGTAACCCTCGGAAGCTTCGGAAGTCAAGGAGCCTACACCACCTATGCGCTTTCAATGGGGATACACTACCGCTACGGTTGTGTGAGCAATGGTCGCGTAGGGATGGAAGCAAAAGTGAAGGAACAATTGCAAGAAGCAGCAGTGATTGAAGGCAACAACTTCGACGGTTACTTCAAGCGCGGATCTAAGAACGATCCGGATTTGACCACGGAAGGCCGCAGCATCACCTATGAGTTGAAGCCACCGGTAAACAATCCAAACTCGAGCTTCGGCACCACTTGGACCATCAGCAGTATTGATTTCAGCAGTGTAAATGGCACCCCAATACCCACGGGCGACCTGAGCACGACCAATCCAACCTCAACAGACAATGGAACATTGACCTATTCACCGAGTGTAGGATGGGAAGATAGCACCATCATGGCCACCATCGGCATTCGTAACCTGGCCAATGGCTGCGACACCTTCATTACACGTTATATCTACATTGCCCCAATCCCAACGGCGAACTTTGAAGTAACCCGTGTATGCTTGGGCGATGTAACTGAGTTTACCAACACCTCAAGTGTATTGAAAGGATTCATGACCTATATGTGGGATTTCGGTGATGGAGAAACCAGCGACTTTACCGATCCAGTTCATTTGTTCAAGAATGCAGGAACCTTTACGGTAAAACTGACGGTAACCACCGAATTGGGCTTCAGCGATGACACGACCGTAACGGTAGAAGTGAACCACATTCCGAATATCTCATTCAAGGTGTTGAACGCCTGTGAAGGCACCAAGATTAAGTTCGATAACCAAACCACGATCGTAGGCAACTCACCGATTACCTATAGCTGGGACTTCGGTGATGGAAATACCAGCACGATGGAAGATCCGGAGCATGAGTACAATACACCAGGTGGATATCGCGTAACCCTTCGCGCAACAGCCAATGGTTGTGTAAGCACGTTGACAAAGAATGCAAATCAGTTTGCCAAGCCGGTAGCTGAATTTGAATTCGAGGGACAGTGCCAGGGAGCCGCCATCCAGTTCAATAACAATAGCACGATCAGCACCACCGATTTTGTGGGGGTGAAGTGGACCTTTGAACCAGGCGAGTATGAAACCATAAACAACCCTGCTTATACCTTTACCACCAGCGGCGCCAAGAGCGTTAAGATGGTAGCCATTAGCCAGTTCAACTGCCAGGATAGCATCACCAAGACAGTAAATATAGCACCAGGTCCAGTAGCAGACTTCAGCTTCGGTCAGGTATGTAACGTAGATCCAACGCAGTTCACAAACACCACCACCGAGCCAAGCGGATTGCTGTATGTATACAGCTGGGACTTTGGCGATGGCAACAGCTCAGATCAGAAAAACCCTGAGCATAAGTACAGCGGTCTGGGTGAGCGCATGGTAACCCTCACAGTAGATGCGAGCAACAATTGCCAGAGCACGGTGAGCAAAATGGTAGATGTAAAACTTCAGCCAATTGCATCATTTGATGCAGCCGGCGCATGCTCAGGAGAAATAGTAGACTTCGGAAACCAAACCACCAGCAGTGGAGGTATCATTAGCTACAACTGGAACTTTGGCGACGGAACGAGCTCAAGTGAGAACTCACCGAAGAAAGTTTATAGCCCAAGTACGAGCACCACTTACAATGTAGAATTGGTAGCGAGCATTGAAGGCGGATGTAGCGACACAGCGCGTTCAACCATCACCATCAACGAAACCCCAAGTTGTGCTTACACCCAAACATCCACAGGAGATAACTGGGGAAGAGAATGGGTGTTCAGTCCGGCCAACAAGAGCTACGGATCAGATGCCTACACCTGGTTGATTGAAGGACAGGGTGTTTATCGTGAAGTAGAGCCTACGGTAGTGTTCACCGAACCCACCACCTATCGCGTAAAGCTGTTGATCAACACCACCGACGGATGTGGATGTTTGGATTCACTGGGCAGCATTGACATCGAAGATGCAATCGCCGGAGTGAACGACATCAACAGAAGTGATCTGCTGAATATTTACCCGAACCCGAATAACGGGGTGTTTACAGTAAACGTGAAAGAAGGCAAGGGCGAATTGTCCGGCTTGAAGATCACCGATTTGAGTGGACGTCAGGTGAATGCAGTAATCGAACAAATGACCGGTAGTAGCTGGAAAGTAGATATGGGTGCGTTGAGCAGCGGTATCTATCTGGTACAGGCGCAAACAGAAAGCGGCTGGAGCAGCTGGAAGATCAATGTGACGAAATAATACACCAAATCATACACATCAGAAAAGGGAGGCCATGGGTCTCCCTTTTTTGTTGTTTGTCATTTGAACATCATTTTCAGAGTACCATGACCACCATTTCAAGGCTGTGGAAATATTGGTAGTAAAACTATTTCTTCATAGATAACATCTTTATTAGTTTCGGCAAATACAAATATTATCTATATGAAAAAAGTTCTACTAACACATTTCTACAAGCTTTTTGGGCTAATCCTGATCCTTGGAGGTCCACAATTGTTTGCTCAACAAAAGAACATTGCACCCGATGCAACCGTAACCTGTCAAACCACCTCCGCGCTGGGTTGCTGGAATTTGAATCGAATTAATGATAAGGATTATGGCACTTGCGGCACCCAGCAGGCTTTTGTGTGGAGTGCTAATCCTCCGGCATCAACAGACTATATCCAATGGGTATGGTCTAGAAGCCACACCATTAACAAGATGGTAATTTATCACGCCCAAACCACCAGCCGTTTTCTTGCCGGATGTAAGTTGCAATATTGGGATGGATCTACTTATCGGGATATAGCAAGATTCACACTTTCTCAATCCAATTGTGTAAATACCTTGAACTTTACTCCGGTAACCACCAGCCGACTTAGGCTCACCGATATGCGTCCTGGTACCGGGCAGCAGAGCAATCTGAACTACAGGGAAATAGACATTTTTGAATTGCCGGCTCCTGTGAACTCGGCAATTTCTGCCTTGGTGAAGCCATCCTTTGGCTGTGAAACACCCTCTGATATTGTTGCCAGACTTTCCAATAGCGGTACAAAGCGACTTGACAGCGCTGATATTTATTACAGCATCAATGGCGGGACACCTAAAATGGTTAAATGGAATAGTGGCAGCAACTACCGATTGGCAGACACCCTTCGAACAGGAGCATTTGTAGATGTTCGTTTGGAAACCAACACCACATTCAGTGCTTACACCAACTACAACTTTAAGATTTGGAGTGCCATGCCTAATGGCATTCGAGATACAATTAATGTTGATGATACCCTAAGTAAATCAATTTATTTCTTAGGGGTTCCTGGCAATCCTATTCCGGCGGATGCAGAGCGATGTGGTATTGGAACGGTTGACTTGAAGGCCACCACATCTGATAGCCGGGATGATGTTTTTTGGTACGATGCTCCGGTTGGAGGGAATATTGTGGCGCGTGGAAGCAATACCAAGAGTCCATTCCTTTACGAAACAGATTCATTCTATGCTGAGGCCATACGTATCGCAGAAAGAAGTTACTTGACCAATGGACTGAGTACCGGAACTGCGATAAGAGTCTCCAATCAAGCAGATGAAGAAGGTGGTTTCCTTCAATTTGATGTAGGACCCTCTGCGATCAGCCTTGATACCTTGCAATTTGTAATGGATTTCAACAATGATGTTCCCTACGAATTGTACATCAAAGAAGGTTTCTTCACCACCAATCCTGTCGACTGGACCAAACTATCAGAAGGTACAGGTAATGTGGTTGCAACCAATAATAATCGTCCTTATGTTATGGATATTGACCTCAATGGTTATGTGCTTTCACCAAATAAAACTTACAGTATTTACTTTACGGTGGTTCCAAATGGATCACTTTCAAACAATGTAATTCTCAATGCCGGTACTAGAAATACCAAAGACCAGTTCTTAGGTATATCAGGAGGAACTGTTTGCAATGGTATGTTTGCTAGCATCGGTGCCTACACTACCTATTCTTTAGATGTTGGAGTGAAATACACCTACACCTGTAACTCTCCCGGCCGCGTTGGCATGGAAGCAGAGGTGAAGGAATTACTTCAAGAAGCTGAAATTATTGAAGGCAACAACTTCGACGGTTACTTCAAGCGCGGATCTAAGAACGATCCGGATTTGACCACGGAAGGCCGCAGCATCACCTATGAGTTGAAGCCACCGGTAAACAATCCAAACTCGAGCTTCGGCACCACTTGGACCATCAGCAGTATTGATTTCAGCAGTGTAAATGGCACCCCAATACCCACGGGCGACCTGAGCACGACCAATCCAACCTCAACAGACAATGGAACATTGACCTATTCACCGAGTGTAGGATGGGAAGATAGCACCATCATGGCCACCATCGGCATTCGTAACCTGGCCAATGGCTGCGACACCTTCATTACACGTTATATCTACATTGCCCCAATCCCAACGGCGAACTTTGAAGTAACCCGTGTATGCTTGGGCGATGTAACTGAGTTTACCAACACCTCAAGTGTATTGAAAGGATTCATGACCTATATGTGGGATTTCGGTGATGGAGAAACCAGCGACTTTACCGATCCAGTTCATTTGTTCAAGAATGCAGGAACCTTTACGGTAAAACTGACGGTAACCACCGAATTGGGCTTCAGCGATGACACGACCGTAACGGTAGAAGTGAACCACATTCCGAATATCTCATTCAAGGTGTTGAACGCCTGTGAAGGCACCAAGATTAAGTTCGATAACCAAACCACGATCGTAGGCAACTCACCGATTACCTATAGCTGGGACTTCGGTGATGGAAATACCAGCACGATGGAAGATCCGGAGCATGAGTACAATACACCAGGTGGATATCGCGTAACCCTTCGCGCAACAGCCAATGGTTGTGTAAGCACGTTGACAAAGAATGCAAATCAGTTTGCCAAGCCGGTAGCTGAATTTGAATTCGAGGGACAGTGCCAGGGAGCCGCCATCCAGTTCAATAACAATAGCACGATCAGCACCACCGATTTTGTGGGGGTGAAGTGGACCTTTGAACCAGGCGAGTATGAAACCATAAACAACCCTGCTTATACCTTTACCACCAGCGGCGCCAAGAGCGTTAAGATGGTAGCCATTAGCCAGTTCAACTGCCAGGATAGCATCACCAAGACAGTAAATATAGCACCAGGTCCAGTAGCAGACTTCAGCTTCGGTCAGGTATGTAACGTAGATCCAACGCAGTTCACAAACACCACCACCGAGCCAAGCGGATTGCTGTATGTATACAGCTGGGACTTTGGCGATGGCAACAGCTCAGATCAGAAAAACCCTGAGCATAAGTACAGCGGTCTGGGTGAGCGCATGGTAACCCTCACAGTAGATGCGAGCAACAATTGCCAGAGCACGGTGAGCAAAATGGTAGATGTAAAACTTCAGCCAATTGCATCATTTGATGCAGCCGGCGCATGCTCAGGAGAAATAGTAGACTTCGGAAACCAAACCACCAGCAGTGGAGGTATCATTAGCTACAACTGGAACTTTGGCGACGGAACGAGCTCAAGTGAGAACTCACCGAAGAAAGTTTATAGCCCAAGTACGAGCACCACTTACAATGTAGAATTGGTAGCGAGCATTGAAGGCGGATGTAGCGACACAGCGCGTTCAACCATCACCATCAACGAAACCCCAAGTTGTGCTTACACCCAAACATCCACAGGAGATAACTGGGGAAGAGAATGGGTGTTCAGTCCGGCCAACAAGAGCTACGGATCAGATGCCTACACCTGGTTGATTGAAGGACAGGGTGTTTATCGTGAAGTAGAGCCTACGGTAGTGTTCACCGAACCCACCACCTATCGCGTAAAGCTGTTGATCAACACCACCGACGGATGTGGATGTTTGGATTCACTGGGCAGCATTGACATCGAAGATGCAATCGCCGGAGTGAACGACATCAACAGAAGTGATCTGCTGAATATTTACCCGAACCCGAATAACGGGGTGTTTACAGTAAACGTGAAAGAAGGCAAGGGCGAATTGTCCGGCTTGAAGATCACCGATTTGAGTGGACGTCAGGTGAATGCAGTAATCGAACAAATGACCGGTAGTAGCTGGAAAGTAGATATGGGTGCGTTGAGCAGCGGTATCTATCTGGTACAGGCGCAAACAGAAAGCGGC
Organism: uncultured Chitinophagaceae bacterium; assembly: GCA_964647785.1. GTDB lineage: Bacteria > Bacteroidota > Bacteroidia > NS11-12g > UBA9320 > CAZYJD01. Next base: position 16,691 of record CAZYJD010000008.1, on the reverse strand, counting down.
TGGAGCAGCTGGAAGATCAATGTGACGAAATAATACACCAAATCATACACATCAGAAAAGGGAGGCCATGGGTCTCCCTTTTTTGTTGTATTAGCATTCCTCTTTTGTGAATGTATTTTTGTACCAATGACCGATTTAAAGCACATTCATCAACTAAGAAAGAACTACAGCAAAGAAAAACTTGACTTGGAGTCCGTGGGTAAAGATCCATTTGCATTTTTTAGCTATTGGTTTGAAGAAGCGCTAAAATCTGAAATAGAAGAACCCAACGCGATGGTTCTGTCAACCATTGGTCTTGATTCATTTCCCAAAAGCAGAGTGGTACTCTTAAAAGGCCTGGAAAATGAAAATTTCATTTTCTATACCAATTATAATTCAGCCAAAGGACAGGAAATGGAGAAAAACCCGGCAGTTGCCTTGAATTTTAATTGGTTGGATCTGGAACGTCAGGTGCGTATTGAAGGTGTTGTAAAGAAAGTATCTGCAGAAGAGTCGGATGCATATTTTAATTCGAGACCCAAAGGCAGTAAAATTGGTGCCTGGGTCTCTGAACAAAGTCAACCCATTGATAACCGTGAATTACTCGATAAACGACTTGCTGAACTCGAAGCAAAATACGCTGATACAGAGGTGCCGCGACCAAGCTGGTGGGGAGGTTATGCCGTCATTCCTTCGACCATAGAATTTTGGCAAGGGCGCCCTAATCGATTGCATGACAGAATTCGCTTTCAAAGAGATCAACCAAGTGCAGCTTGGCAAATATCACGTCTTTCTCCCTGAAGTACCGGTCGCCTTTCTCCCTTAAATACACTAATATTGCAGCCCATTTTTAGCCAATCATGTTAACAGTTTCTAATGTTTCTCTCCGTTTTGGAAAACGGGTTCTTTTTGACGAAGTAAACCTAAAATTTACCGAAGGCAATTGCTATGGCGTAATTGGAGCAAACGGTGCTGGTAAATCTACTTTTCTAAAGATTCTTTCAGGTGAAATTGACAGCACCACCGGCAGTGTTTCAATGACACCTGGTATGCGAATGGCGGTGCTAAAGCAAGATCACTTTGCTTACAATGATTTTCCGGTTCTTGAAACGGTGATCATGGGTTACCATGAGTTGTACGACATCATGAAGGAAAAGGATGCCTTGTATGCCAAGCCCGATTTTTCTGATGAAGATGGAATGAAAGCTTCTGAGTTGGAGGAGCAATTTGCAGAAATGAACGGCTGGACAGCAGAAAGTGAAGCTGCAGAGTTGCTAAGTAATTTGGGCGTTACTGAAGAATACCACTACCAGCTCATGAAGGACGTTTCCAATAACTTAAAGGTTCGTATCCTTCTTGCTCAGGCACTTTTTGGCAACCCGGATATCCTTCTACTGGACGAACCCACCAACGATTTGGATATTGAAACGGTGGGTTGGCTTGAGCAGTTCATGGCCGATTTCAAGAACATCGTAATTGTTGTTTCTCATGATCGACACTTTCTAGATGCCGTTTGTACCGATGTGGTGGATGTAGACTTTGGAAAGATTCGAATGTATGCCGGGAACTATACTTTCTGGTACGAGTCTAGCCAACTAGCCCTCAAACAACAACAACAACAGAATAAAAAAGCCGAAGAAAAGAAGAAGGAACTGCAAGAGTTCATTGCACGATTTAGTGCCAATGTTAAGAAATCTAAGCAGGCTACCAGCAGAAAGAAAATGTTGGATAAACTGAATGTTGATGAAATTGCGGCATCAACCAGAAAATATCCTGGAATCATCTTTCAACAGGAAAGAGAAGCCGGGGATCAAGTGTTGAATGTGAGCCATCTGAGTTTAGATGGTTTTTTTAGTGACCTGAGCTTTAGCGTTTATAAGGGCGATAAAATAGCATTCATATCAAAAACAGGTCTTTCCACCACCCGCTTCTACCAGCTAATCAATGGTGAATTGAAACCTGATGACGGTTCTTTAGAATGGGGGATTACCATCAACAAAGCATACCTCCCAACTGAAAATGATAGCTATTTCAGTGGTGATTTGAACCTCATAGATTGGTTGAGACAGTATAGCGATGAAAAGGATGAAACCTATATTCGAGGTTTCCTTGGCAAAATGCTCTTTTCAGGTGAAGAAGTCTTCAAGAAATCAAATGTATTGTCGGGAGGTGAGAAAATGCGTTGCATGATTTCCAAGTTGATGTTGGCTGCACCCAATACCCTGATACTCGACGAACCTACGAATCACCTCGATCTTGAAAGTATTACCGCTTTTAATAACGGTTTGAAAGACTTCAAAGGAATTCTCATGCTAACATCACATGATCATACTTTTGTTCAATCACTTGCCAACCGTATCATTGAAATTGGTCCAAAAGGAATGATCGATAAACGAACGGATTTTGATACTTATCTGGAAGATGATGAAATTGCAGAACGTAGAAAATCCATTTATTAATTATGTCCAGTTATAACACCCGTACTGATCGCCCCGATCCCAAAAAAGTATTGCCCATCGTTTTTGTAGTGGTGGGGGTCATATTTCTCATCATATTTTGGAGCAATATCACCATCACGCTCCAGCCGGGAGAACGGGGAGTGTTGTTCCGGAAGTTTGCAGGAGGGCTTAACAAAGAAAAGGTTTACAAAGAAGGTTTTCATTTCATTGCCCCTTGGAATCGCATGGTTATTTACGATGTGAGACAACAGGAAATCAATGAGGCCATGAACGTTCTTTCTTCTGATGGTCTTCAAATCAATACAGATGTATCCATCTGGTATCGGCCTCTTACAGATGAAGTGGGTTACCTGCATGATCAAATTGGACCGAACTACCTCGACAAAGTAGTTATTCCATCTTTGCGTTCTGCTTCCAGAAGTGTGATTGGTAGATACACGCCCTTGGAGATATACAGCACCAAACGAGAGGGCATCCAAGGTGAAATCTTTTCAGAAATGGAAAAATTACTCACCAATAAGCATGTCACCATTGAACAGGTACTCATCCGTTCAATCGTTTTGCCTGATCGAATCAAAACGGCAATTGAAGATAAATTGAAACAGGAGCAGGAAAACCAGAAATACGAATTCAAGCTGGCCATTGCTCAGAAAGAAGCAGAACGTCAAAGAATTGAAGCTGAAGGAAAGGCCAATGCCAACCGCATTTTAAGTGCCAGTCTTAATCCCCTTATTCTCAAAGAAAAAGGCATCGAGGCAACCCTTCGGCTATCAGAATCACCTAACTCCAAAATCGTTGTTTTGGGAGATAATGACGGATTGCCACTCATTTTAAGCGACAAATAATTAAATGAAAACCTATACACTATCTATCGTAGCTGCTGCCATTGGGATGATGGCCACCTCATGCAGCCAAAAAATGAATGAACTGGGCTCGCTCGAAAACACTGTGGACAGTGTGAGCTATGCCATTGGATTGAATGTGGGCCAAAACCTCAAACAAAATAAGGCAGGAGACCTGAACTACGATGCCTTGCGGAAGGGGATTGAAGACATGCTTACCAACGATTCAAATTTGGCCATCTCCAAAGAAGTTTCAATGACCTTGATGCAGGAGTATTTTATGAATCGTTTTAACGAAGAAGCAAATGCCAACTTGGAAAAGGCTAAGCAATGGCTGGAAACAAATAAAAGCAAGGAAGGCGTGGTTTCACTTGAAAGCGGCACCCAATACCGCATCCTCAGACAAGGTGATGGCCCCATTCCTACTGAAGAAGATCAAATATTGGCCCATTATACGGGAATGCTCATCGACGGAAAAGTATTTGACAGCTCAGTTGAAAGAGGTGAACCCCTCAAATTTGTTTTGGGTGAGATGATCCCTGGGTGGAAAGAGGCAATCACTAAAATGCCCGTGGGGTCGAAATGGGAACTTTTCATTCCACCTCAACTGGCCTATGGTGAAAGTGGAACAAGAGATGGAAGCATCCCACCAAATGCAGTTTTAATCTTTGAAGTAGAGCTGCTCGATATCATCAAGAACAGCGATGAAGCTACTGCTCCTAAGTAATTCTACCACCTCTCAGGGCTTTTTATCACATGCCTTGCCCTGGCTCAATGGATTTATTGATGCAGCAAAAGGACGCGTTCTGTTTGTGCCCTTTGCAGGCGTAAGTATTTCCTGGGAGGATTACTGCACCAAGGTATCTGAGGTTTTTGAACCGATGGGGCTAGAATTGGTGGGTATCCAAAACTTAAACCCGGCTGAAACCGACTTGAACAGTTTTGATGCCATTGCGGTGGGAGGAGGAAATACTTTCCAGTTGCTAAAAGAAATGCAGGAAAGAAATTGGATGCATAAAATCAAAGAAGCGGTGATCAATGGACTGCCTTTTGTTGGTTGGAGTGCCGGATCAAATGTGGCCTGTCCATTCATTTATACCACCAATGATATGCCCATTGTGCAGCCCGTTTCTTTTGAAGCGTTGGGACTTTTTCCTTATCAGATCAATCCGCACTACACTGAAGAAAGTTTGCCGCACCACAAAGGCGAAACCCGCCTGCAAAGAATAACAGAATTTACCCTTGCTCATCCGGCTATGCCTGTAATTGGCCTAAAAGAAGGAACAGCCATCATTCATATCAATGGTCAAAATGAACTCCTTGGAGGAGATGCGGCCTTGATTAGATATGATCAGGAGCGAATATGGGTCTCAGACCTGCATGGAATTTGAAAGTAAAAAGACTTAGATTCAACCAAAATGAAGCGGGTTTGTATTAGAATTGTATAATTGCAAAACAAAAAACGGATATGAAAAAATTACTCTTACTTTCAACCCTGGCGTTATTTTTCGCCTCTACCCTCGTGGTAAGTACTGGTTGCGGAGATGATCCCGAACCGATTCCTGCTGACACCACCGACAATAACACGAACGTTCAAACACCTGAAGTCGTGTTTAAATTAAATGGCGAAATGAAAAGTGTTGTTTTGGATACGAATGCCAGCTACGCACAATTCTCGACTGTAGACAACAGAACTACTTTCATCTTGAAAGGTCGCACCAAAGAAAAAAGCGAGTACATTGAACTTGAAATGTCTTTCACCGGAAATTCAAGCGGTTCTTATTCAATTGCCAATGGCGCTGCTAATATTGAGTTGAACGTAGGAGAGGGTGTTCGTAAAACACAGTATGCCCCAAAACCCCGCGAAGAGATTTCAATTGATGTAACCACCTTTGGGGAGATCGGTGCCAAATGCATCGGAACTTTCGGTGGCGAATTGCAAGCAACCTCATTGGCCTCAGGCACGGTTACTGATGGAACTTTCGAAATAAAAAGAATCGAAGATTTATAATTTAACCAGCATCTCATTGTAACCCCGGAAGCTCTTCCGGGGTTTTTTTTTGAGTATTTTTGCCCCTGATCACGGCGCATATGGCAAAATCATTAGAAGGAAAAGTAGCCCTCATTACAGGAGCTTCAAGAGGCATTGGAAAAGGCATTGCAGAACTCTTTGCATCCGAGGGGTGTAAGATTGCATTCACCTTTGCAAGCTCTATTGAAAAAGCACGACAGTTCGAATCAGAAATTCAATCCAAGTACCAAACGGAAATCAAGGGGTACCAGAGTGATGCTTCAAGCTTCGAACAGTCAGAACATTTGGTTCAGGCCATTCTAAATGATTTTGGCACCATCGATGTTCTCATCAATAATGCAGGAATTACCCGTGATAATCTTCTCATGAGGATGTCTGAAGAACAGTGGGATGAAGTGATAGAAGTAAACCTGAAATCTGTTTTTAATCTCACCAAAGCTTGTTTGCGTACGTTCCTCAAAAATAAATCAGGTTCCATCATTAACATGTCTTCAGTGGTTGGGGTGAATGGCAATGCAGGACAAGCAAACTATTCAGCTTCGAAAGCAGGAATCATCGGTTTTACTAAATCCATGGCAAAAGAATTGGGTTCCCGAAATATCCGATGCAATGCTGTTACGCCTGGATTTATTGCCACCGAAATGACTGCTGCCCTTGATGAAAAAGTGGTAGAGGGATGGGTGGAGAACATTCCTCTTAAAAGAGCAGGAACACCAGAGGACGTCGCCTCCCTTTGCCTCTTTCTCGCCTCCGACCAGTCCACCTACATTACCGGTCAGGTAATCAGTGTGTGTGGAGGAATGCTCATGTAAGAACGCTGCCGTGCCCTTGGATCAGGTCGATATAGACGAACAGGAAAATGATAGCATGTCTTTTCTTGAGCACATTGATGTGCTTAGAAAACACCTCTTTCGTTCGGTCGTAGCGGTTTTCATCGCAGCACTTCTAGCATTTATCAATACCAGAATATTGTTCGATGTGCTGATTTTTGGGCCAAAACGCACTGACTTCTGGAGCTATCGGAAATTATGCGATCTTTCGAACTATCTCTATGCCGATGACCGACTCTGCTTGAATGAACTCAGTTTTTCAGTTCAAAACATAACCATCACCGGACAGTTTTTTCAGCACATTATGGTGTCAATTATCGCTGGATTTATTCTGGCATTTCCATTTGTTCTATGGGAATTTTGGCGGTTCATCAGACCTGCTCTGCAACCCTCTGAAAGGAAATACACCACGGGCATAGTTTTTTCTAGCAGCATGCTATTCATGACAGGGGTGCTTTTCGGCTATTTCATTTTGACCCCTGTTTCGGTAAATTTTCTGGGGAACTATTCCATTTCAGAAGAAGTGAGCAACATCATAAGCCTCGAATCATACATCTCTTTTGTAGCAGCCCTGACTCTTGCGGCTGGGATTATTTTTCAATTGCCGTTGTTCATTTATTTTCTTGCCAAGCTGGGGATCGTTAGTACTGCTTTTTTAAGAAAATACAGAAGACATGCGGTGATCATCATACTGGTGCTTTCTGCTTTATTGACACCACCAGATGTCGCAAGTCAGGTGATTTTAGGTATTCCGATTTATTTCCTCTACGAAGCAGGAATCATCCTCACTCGCCGTATAGAAAAAAGACAAGCCCTCAATAACCCCTAAAAAAGAATAGTTATGAAAGTAGCCATCGCAAATGATCACGCAGGAACTGAATTGAAGCACTTCATCATGAATGCCCTTACAAATGAAATTGATTGGGTGAATTTCGGAACCGATCAAACCGATTCAGTAGATTACCCCGACCATGTGCATCCATTGGCCAATAGCATTGAATCAGCCGAAACTGAATGGGGTATTTTAATTTGTGGCAGCGGAAATGGAGTTTGCATGACTGCGAATAAACACCAGAACATTCGCGCGGCTCTTTGCTGGAATGCCGAAATATCTGCTTTGGCTCGTCAGCATAACAATGCCAACGTCATTTGTATTCCGGCTCGTTTCGTCTCCGCTGAGGAAGCCCTGGAAATTGTAAGGGCATACATGAATGCCACTTTTGAAGGGGGCAGACATGCCAATAGGGTAGGCAAGATTAGCTGTCAGTAAGTCTCCCTATCGCCTTAAAGCGATCAAATACGCGCTCGGTATGAGGGGCGTTCTTCAGCTCGTCTGTAAGATCCTGACCAGCCCAATGCTCATAGTGTTTTCCGTTTTTCCATAAACGACTCTCTCCAAGATCATATACAAGACCTCGATAGGCCACCCAAATCTCATCTTTGTCAACCCCATTTCTGAGGCTCAGCATTCTTTTACTGATTTTCGGTAGTTCGTCCATGGCGGGGCGAAGTAATGACATAAACATTTATTTTTGGCATCCAACATGCGGCTTCAGTTTTTCTTTTTTATCATCGTGCTTTATGTTCTGGCCGCTTTCGGTTGGCTTACGTATTCATTGATCAACTTCTCAAACAATGAGTATCAACTCAAAAATCAGGTACTGAAAGCCGGCAAGCAAGATTGTGTTTTAAACTTGATTGAGTCTGTGCGCAGAGGAGAATTAAGTAGCGTGTACAATGACACCTTTTACTTGAGAGACCTGCAACTGGTTGCAGATACGCTGAAAGTGAAGCGGTTTATTCAAGAACGTTATGGTTTCAATTATGCAGGGCTTTTTTTTCAAAATGGTCCGAAAACTTTGCTGGAAATCAATATTTCTGCGTCAAAAAGAAATAAACTAGAACAGGAAAGAGAAAATCAAAAAAGAATCTATCTCTTCGAATCACTGCTGCTGGCACTGCTAGTGGGAGTGGGTGTTTATGGGGTGTACTACAGTGTAAGAATGATCTACAACCTCAACAAGCAACAAAACAACTTCCTCTTGTCCGTTACGCATGAACTGAAAACACCGATTGCTACTGTGAAGTTGTTATTGCAAACCATGATCAAACGTGAGCTGCCTCCTGAAATGCTAAAACAAATGCTTGAGAATGCGCTCGAGAACACGGAACGCTTAAATGATCTCACGGTAAATATGCTCACGGCGATGCAAATTGAAAATGAGCGTTACACCTATGATCAAGTGCATTTTTCACTTTCGGAGATGCTGGAAAAAACGTGCAATAATTTTGCAATTAAAGCAGATGTGAGTACAGAAATAGAGCCGAGCATTGATTATTACGGAGATCCTTTCATCATAAGAATGGCGGTCAATAACTTAATTGAAAATGCCATCAAATACTCGAATGCAGCACCGGTTTTTGTGAAATTGAGCAAACAGAATCAATTCTGTCTCATTGAGGTTGCTGATCAGGGAATAGGGGTGAGTAAAAAAGATGCGAAACGCATATTTAAAAAATTCTATCGCGTACAGGATGAGGAGGTTAGAGATACCAAGGGGACCGGTTTGGGCCTGTTTATTGTCAAAGAATCGCTCCGCAAACAGAAAGCCAAAGTATGGGTTGAAGCCAACGAACCAAAGGGATCTCGTTTTTTCATTCGTTTAAAGTGTGACGATAATAGGAAATTGAATTGATGGCTTTTGTCTATTTTTACGACATCAACGATTTAGCCATAACATTATGAAAAAAAGGATTTTACTGGTAGAAGACGAGAAAAGTCTTTCAGATGTGATTAAAATGAATCTCGAACTCGAGGGCCACCACCCGGTTGTGGTTCACGATGGCATTGCAGCAGTATCAACTTTTAAAGAACAAAAATTTGATCTAGTAATCCTGGATATCATGATACCCAATATTGATGGCTTAGCTGTTTGTGAAAACATCCGACTGCAGGACGATAGAATTCCAATCTTATTCTTGTCTGCAAAAAGCACCCCTGAAGATCGCATCATGGGCTTGAAAAAGGGTGGAGATGATTACCTTACGAAACCTTTTAATCTGGACGAACTTCTTATTCGCATCCAAAAATTACTGGATCGAAATGAGGCACCTGAAGTGAAAAATGCCCCGAGCGAATATGAGTTTGGTCCCAATTATATCAACTTCGATTCTTATGAGGCCCGCGGGGTAAATGGTCCGTTTGTACTCACCAAGAAGGAAGCCTTGCTGCTTAAACTACTGATAGAAAACAAAAATGAAGTTGTTTCAAGAGAGAAAATTCTTCAAACCGTTTGGGGGTACTCTGTTTATCCTTCTACACGCACCATTGATAATTTTATCCTCGCATTTCGCAAGTATTTTGAACCTGATCCTAAAACCCCAAAATATTTTAAATCACTCCGTGGGGTAGGCTATAAATTCACAGAAGACTAAAGCTGTAGGTAACTTCCTCTTAATTGGGGGTTGTTTAAAGTTTTTGTGTGGGTTACCCCCGTGCTTTTTGTCTAATTTTGCCTTTTGATAGAAAGCATGCAGGAGACCATACTCATACTCGATTTCGGTTCACAGTATACACAGCTCATCGCTAGAAGATTGAGAGAATTACATGTCTATTGTGAAATACATCCTTACAACCATCCTTTGGAGCTCAATGCAGATATCAAAGGAGTTATTTTAAGTGGCAGCCCTTGTTCCGTGAGTGAAGAAGATGCCCCAGTACCCAGTTGGGATCTTTTTGATTTGCCTGTCCCCGTTCTGGGGATCTGCTACGGTGCACAATTGATCGCCCGCCAAAGCGGTGGAAAGGTAGAAACCTCAGCCATACGAGAATATGGCAGGGCAAGAATGAAAAAAAGTGCTGATCATGGCCTGCTTCATTTACTGGATGAAGATACACAGGTTTGGATGTCGCATGCCGATAGCATAACTTTTTTGCCTGATGAATGGACAATCATTGCTCATACCCAAACCATACCTGTTGCCGCTTTTTCTCATAAGGAAAAAAAGATCTACGGCATACAGTTTCACCCTGAGGTTACGCATAGCTTACAAGGAAAGCAGTTGCTGCATAATTTCGTTTACGAGATATGTGGTTGCCAAGGCGATTGGACTCCGGCACATTTTGTAGAGAGTACCGTTGAGGAAATAAGACAGCTGATTGGCAACGACAAGGTGGTCATGGGGCTATCTGGCGGAGTGGATTCAACGGTTGCCGCAACCCTTATCCATAAAGCAATAGGCGAACAGTTGTACTGCATTTTCGTCAACAACGGCCTCTTGCGTAAACACGAGTATGAGGAGGTGTTGGAAGGATATAAAGTTCTCGGCTTAAACATCATCGGTGTGGATGCCTCAGGGCGTTTTCTGGAAGCACTTGACGGAATAAGTGAACCTGAACAGAAACGAAAAATCATCGGTGGCATGTTTATTGAAGTCTTTGATGAGGAAGCTCACAAGTTGAATGATGTATCTTGGTTGGGTCAGGGAACCATTTACCCCGATGTGATTGAATCTGTATCGCTGAAAGGTCCCTCCGCTACCATTAAATCTCATCACAATGTAGGTGGCCTGCCTGAAAAAATGAAGTTGAAACTAGTGGAACCTCTGAGAATGTTGTTTAAGGATGAAGTTAGGGCAATTGGGAATGAACTCAATTTACCAGATCAATTCATAAGCAGACATCCATTTCCGGGACCAGGTTTGGCGATCAGAATCATAGATGCCATCACTGCTGATAAGGTGCGTATTCTACAAGAGGCAGATCATATATTTATCAGAGGATTGAAAGAATACGGCCTATATGATAAAGTATGGCAGGCAGGAGCGATTTATTTGCCAGTGCGATCAGTAGGCGTTATGGGTGATGAAAGAACCTATGAGAATGTCATTTGTCTGAGAGCGGTTACTTCCGTGGATGGTATGACGGCAGATTGGGCTGATTTACCACACCAATTTTTAGCTGAAACTTCTTCAGCCATAATTAATAACGTTAAAGGAATCAATAGGGTTGTTTATGACATTAGTTCCAAGCCCCCGTCTACCATTGAATGGGAATAAAAAATATCTGCTGCTCTTGTTGTTGTATGTTTCTTCATGCAGCATCGCAAGAAATTCAGCTCGCTCAGTAAATCACGAAACAGTGAAAGAAGAAATCACTGAGGCTGAAGCACAAGATGCAAGCGAGAAAAGTGCTTCGCATAAGCTCCATGACAAAGATGAACAACTCATTCATACCGAATACCAAGGCAAGGTATTCATGGTTCCGCCAAGAAAAGAGTCCTACAACCTGGCGCTCATATTACCTTTTCAGCTGGGCTTTAACTCTGCCATTGCAAAAAAGAGATCGGCCCTCATGTATGAATATTACTCGGGTGCCTTGCTAGCCATAGAGGAACTGGAAACAGAAGGCTTGAAATTGAACTTTCATGTTTTCGATAATCAAAATGATACCAATAAGCTGAAGGACTTAATCGCCTCTGGTAAATTGGATCGCATGGACCTCGTCGTTGGACCCATTCAGGAAGATCATATGAGCTTGATGGCCTCCTTTGCAGCCCAAAATAAAATACCGGTTTTTTCACCGCTTACTGCGGTTGATTCCCTGCCCGTAAAAAATCAGTACTTCTATAACAACATTCCGGGTTCAGTGATAAAAGCCAAAACCCTCGTTAATGCTCTTCAAACACAACATCCGGATGAACAGCTGATCATTGTGAGAGACAACAGTCGATTTGATCAAAATTTTACTCCGATACTCATTCGTGAATTGAAAAATAGCAACCACCCCTACATCATTGCCGAAGGATCAAAATGGATTGAGTGGTCTAAGTACCTGAAAAGAGATGGCTTGCCTGTATTCATTGCCACTGATGATCAAAATACACTCAGCGTGATATCGGGAAAGATCATTGCCCACGGGAAAGAAGCGGTGGTTTATGGCGACCAAAAATGGTTGACTTTCACCAACAATGACTATAGCTTTTGGGAGAAATTAAACGTTCAAGTGATTTCTTCTTCAGGGCAATATGAAGAGGTGGATGCCGTGAACCAAATTAGAAAGAGATATGTCGATAAATACGCCATTCCACCAGCAGAATTAGCCTTGCTTGGTTACGATCAGTTCCGTTTTTTTGGCGAGGCACTGATGGCTTTCGGCCAGCACTTTGCATCGTTCATAGATGATTACAATTTGCATTATGCTTTTACTTCTTATGCCTTCAAATTGGAGGGCAATTGCATGCAAAATGACAATGCAAGAATGTATCGTTTTGAAGAAGGGAAGCTTCAGGAAGTACAGCCCTGATGTTTGCCAGAAAAAAGGAAATAGCGCGAGAAATCATGCGCTCTTACAATGCTGGTCTGCCATTTGACCCATATATCCGTAAATACTTCCGCTCGCATAGAAATTTCGGCTCCAGAGACCGAAGATTTTATCGGGACTACTGCTACGCCTATCTGAGAACTGGACAATGGCGTAAGGGAAACGATTTGAAATGGGAGTTGGGTGCCTGGTTGTTGAAGCTGGATCTTTTGTATCCAGGGGCTTTCGACTTCAGTGAATTTGAAGCATTGGCATTGGCCGAGGACGGGGATATGATCAGGTGGCATTCAGCACAACGTCTGTATCCTGACCTTAAATTATCGCAGATCTTTCCTGCATTTGAACAATGGTCTACTCAATTGAAGGACCACAATCCAACTTGGTTATTTCAACTGCCTAAACTTTGGTTCCGAACACTGAATAATGCCATTGCGCCGGTTGGTTCTCAGGCAGGTCCTATAAAAAATTCTTTCGCCCTCCCGATTTCGACTGATCTGGCAAGTTTAATGTCGCCTACCTCTTTTGAAGTACAGGATATCGCATCTCAAATGGCATCCAATTTCATTCCTGTGCAGAAGGGAGCGTTGATTTGGGATTGTTGTGCGGGCTCAGGTGGTAAATCCCTCTTTGTTGCAGATAATTACGAGGCGCATCAAATCTTTACAAGCGATGTTCGTGAATCGATCCTTGAAAATCTGAAAAAACGCTTTCAATCGCGCTCGGTAAGGCCCAAGGTATTTGTGGCAGATCCATCTTTGCCTGGGTTTAAACTCCCGCCTCATTTGCCATCGAAATTTGATCACATCATTGCCGATGTGCCTTGTTCGGGCAGCGGCACATGGAGGCGAAATCCTGAGTCTCTGTGTTTTTTTGATAGCACTAAATTAAAGGAGTACCAGCAACTGCAAAGGGCTATTGTGCTGGGAGCTGCTAAATATCTCCAATCAAATGGTATCATTCAATACATCACATGCAGTGTGTATGAAACCGAGAATGAAGAAAATCTGCAATGGTTTGAAGCTGAATTGGGCCTGCATGTGGTAAAACAGACTTACCTCGATCAAAGAGATATCGGAGGAGATGTTTTATTTGTTGCTGAATTACGCAATCGATGAGGATGAATTTCACCTCCGATCAATAGAAGAACTTCTGCCTCGCTCTGTTTTGGTTCAACTAAAGCGCTGCCATTCAAAGCACCAAATGCAGGTAAAATGCACTGCCTTTTCCCCAAAACAAAGCATCGGGCTTTTATGCTTTGACGTCCCTTTCCTTTTAGGCGAAATGCAGGATGCAAATGCCCACAGAAATTAAATAGATCGCCTTGTTCTATCGGTTCGTGAGAAAACAAAAAGGGCCCCAATGGCATGCGATGAACAACTTTACTAAAATGACTTGCAGTAGTTGGATCATTTTTAAGGCTGTGACGATCATGATTGCCGGCTATCAAAACAAATTTTTCTTTCCTTTCCGTAAGAAATTGATGAAATACATCGTGCTCCCAGTTAGAGGTACTGTGAAAAACATCACCCAATAATAATACTTCTTCAACGCGAAGAGAATCGAGCATGGCGGACAATTTACCCACGTCATTTTCAAAGTTCTCAGGACCGAGTGGCAAACCATTTTTTCTGAAATGGGTACTTTTCCCAACATGTAGGTCACTTATGATTAAGGTATTGCGTTCAGGCCAGTGAATCACGCCATCAGCATAAAAATCAAAGCGATAGCCTATGATTACTCGTTCTATTTTCTTCAAAGCTGTTTGTAAATTTACTCTAAGAAGTGCGAAAATAAATTTCATGGGGCTTTGAGTTCAGATGAAAACCATATTTTCGGACAAATTTTAGCACATGAATAAAAAACACATTTCTATGATGCTGATGGCCTTGTTGACCATCGGTACATTATTTTGGTCTTCTTGCGGTGAAGAAGCTGGCGAAGAACCCGAACCCATTCCAACCCTCAACAGCATGGCCATTATTGAAGCTGACGCCAATTATTCTACCTTGGTTGCTGCCATTCAAAAGGCGGGTCTAGAGACTGCATTTAATGGTTCGCAAGAGTATACATTGTTTGCTCCCGATAATCAAATGATGAGAGATGCCGGCATCATAACGGTAGATGATTTTACCGCCGAAGAACTAAAAGCCATTCTTCAATATCACATGCTCGCAGGTAAAGTAAATGCAACGGATATGCCCATGAAAGGTTATATGAGTTCTGAGAACAAAGGAGGACCCGCAGGACAAGGTCTGAGCCTGTATTTTGTTAAGAACGGTGAGCTCGTGAATATCAATGGAACGCATTCCATCAATACCACCTCCGTTTCTACCAACGGAATCGTTCATTTCATTGGTGGTGGAGCGCTTCTTCCGCCCACTGTTTATGCACAAATGAATAACAATGGCGATTTAAAAGAATTCCACTCAGCAGCAGGCGTGGTAAGCAATCAGGCCTCTTCTAAAAAGTTCCGCGATGAATGGAATGACAACTCAGCATTGCTTACTGTTTTTGCTCCGAACAATGCGGCAGTCCAAGCATATGTATCCAATAAGAATGTAACCATCGCTCGTATGAATCCAATTGAAACCAGTAAAATGATGAAAAACCATGTGATTACTGGTAGCGCAATTACATCTGCTTCCATTCAACCCGGTGTGGTTAAAACTGATGGATATGACATGACTGTTTCCGGTTCTGCGGGAAGCCTTAAAATTAACAGTGATATCAATGTAACAGTTACCAATGTATACGGCACCAATGGTGTACTTCACATCATTGACAAGCTGATTACAGAATAATTGATTCTTAATAATAAAAGCAATGCCGGTTTCCCTTTGGATTCCGGCATTTTATTTTCTGGATAATTCAGATTTTACTTTCTGGCTCAATCCCTTGTGCACCAATTCATATGAGTGGATGATCATATCATGAATCATTTGATGGTTTGAGATTCTGCTAAACAATACGGTATTCCAGTGCTTCTTGTTCATATGAAAACCGGGCCTGATGAAAGCATGCATTTCTCTGAGTTCACAAGCTCTATCCGGATCACATTTTAAATTGATTTCATAACCATTATCCAAGGGAAGTATGGCGAATATTTTTCCGCCCACACGAAAAACAAGGGTGTCTTGGTCAAATGGAAAATCTTCTGTGCAGTGAGGCATAGAAAGGCAAAAGGCCCTTACGGCTTCAACGTCCATTGCGCAGGGCTTTTGTAAACAGTAAAATCATTGGTCTCATACACTTTCTTCATATCAGAAAAAAGTGCAGCTTGATCATTTTCTAAGTTCGAAATCCAAATGTTGCGAATGATGATGTATGCGGGTTGCAATCGTTTTCCCCAATATTCAATATGATCAGTTTTACGGCTCATTTCTTCATGGTTAAATACCATCCCTCTTCGGTCAAAATAAACCAAAGATAGATTGGGCTCAAACTCATAAAACACAAATATGAGTTCATTTTTTCCAATCAAATTATCAGGCAGTTTTGCTTTTTTTAGCCAATCCACATGATTGTCCACAGTAGTAAAACCATTCACATAATGGTCATCTTGCCTTTTTTCAAATTGGGTTGCACCGATGCTGAATGCGGATATTCCCAGAAACAGCCAAAGCAAACCTCCCATGCAACCTTCCCGTTTCATGA
Source organism: uncultured Chitinophagaceae bacterium (assembly GCA_964647785.1). GTDB lineage: Bacteria > Bacteroidota > Bacteroidia > NS11-12g > UBA9320 > CAZYJD01. The sequence goes on along the minus strand of CAZYJD010000008.1, from coordinate 573 downwards.
TGCTTCTGCTTTCAATCAGCATCATGATGCCTAGCCACGGATAAAAAGAGCTCAGAAAATAGTAATCATGATCGGGTAGCTGTTTTCCGAAGAGGATGCTCCAAATCAGAATTCCTATGATAAGCAATGAGGTGAATACATACACCTCTGATTGCAAGAGTTTTCTCAATTTACGACCGGTGCGAATGCCTGAAATCAATAATGTAAAAGATGCAAAAATGTACTGGGGAGTACTGTAATACTCTCGATCCCAAAACCTCATTGCACTAAAAATATCCCTCCATTCATTCAGACTTTTTACCGGGTTTATTTTGCTCATGAATACTGGTGCGTAGTAATCGATATTTATTTTATGCACCCAATAATAATCGTATACCGCAACCCCCAATGCCACCATTAAAAATACAAGGCTGAACAAGCCGTATTTGATCCATTTTCTCTCGACCGGTGCTTTCCATAACGCATAACAAATGGTCATCCAGCTTGCAACCAGATAAATACCGGAAGTTACCTTCACCAAGCTCGCAACCCCTAAAAGCAGTAGGCTTGCCATTGCATATTGGTGAGCTTGAT
>CAZYJD010000007.1:0-48162 GCA_964647785.1 uncultured Chitinophagaceae bacterium | reverse complement strand
CCACTCCGAGCCATTGATTTCATATATATAGATGCCTCCAAAAGTGCTACCCACACTAGCCGCCAATGTTTTCCCGTCTGAAGATAAGGCTATTTGTTTACCTAGCATTAACCCTCTGGTGGTATAGTAAATATCGGATCCTTTTTGTTCCCAACGACTGTTGTTGTTGGTGTATACTTTAACGATTCCATAGTTCTCTCCATATTGATCGTCAAACATATTGCCAATGGCAAGCACCTTCCCGTTGCCCGATAAGCTAAGTGAATAGAATCGCTTGCTGGATGTACTTGGCAAACCACTTAATTTCAAGTCCTTCCACTGCCCAGCATCGTTAACAAAAACAACCGGTTTATTAGCAATGAGACGGGCTAAAAATCTCCCATCATCCGAAATAGATATGGCCGGATTAGACGATACTGGTCCATCGTCTATGTCTGTGCCAATTTGATTCCAATATTGGGCCTTTGCCTGGGTTGAGGCGATGATCAAAAATAGAAACAGACAAAAGGTTTTGTATTTGTAGAATAGGGACATATGAATTGCTTTACGCAACAATAATACATGTACCGGTTTATATTTCAAGCCAACTAAATGAATCCAGGAGTATTCATTAAATGCGAGCCATGATGGGGAATCAATAAAGATTTGTTCTTGAAAAGCTAGGCTGTATTTTCGACATTAAAATCGAGTCGCTTGGCCCCTTTTTTAACCATTTGCAAACCATGACCCCCGAACACAAGTACATCGAAATCAACCGCCAATCGTGGAACAACCGAACAGAAACGCATTTACAATCTGACTTTTACGACCAGGAGAATTTCTTGAAAGGAAAAAGCTCTTTGAACCCCATTGAATTGGAATTATTGGGAGATGTGCAAGGCAAAAAGATTTTGCATTTGCAATGTCATTTCGGGCAAGACACCATTTCATTGAGCAGACTGGGAGCCCATGCCACCGGTATCGACTTCTCCGACAAAGCCATTGAAAGTGCCCAAGAAATAGCCAAAGAAACCCATTCAAATGCCACCTTTATCTGTTGCGATATTTATGACTTACCCAATCACCTGGACGAAAAGTTTGATATTGTGTTTACCAGTTATGGAACCATTGGCTGGCTGCCCAATTTGGACCAATGGGCTGAAATCATTGCCCGATTTTTAAAACCCAACGGACAATTGGTGATGGTTGAATTTCATCCCGTGGTTTGGATGTTTGACGACAATTTTGAAAAAATTGCCTACCGCTATTTTAACTCGGGTGCCATTGTCGAAACGGAAAACGGGACTTATGCCGACAGAGATGCCAACATTTCGCAATCATACGTGATGTGGAATCACGGCTTAGGCGAAGTACTCAATAGCCTCATCAAAAATAATCTTGAAATAAACGGGTTCGATGAGTTTGATTATTCGCCCTACAACTGCTTCAACAAGACCATGGAATTTGAAACAGGCAAATTCCGAATAGCACATTTGGATGACAAAATCCCCATGTTGTATGCCATAAAAGCGACCAGAAAGAGTAAAAGCTAAATACCGGAAAGGAAAGGCAAGGCGATCAACCTGCCAAAAAAAATCGAATCTGCTAAGCATGGGGCCGTTCAATGCGCAAGGCAAGCGTAAATCAGTTTTGTTGATGTACATGAATACTTTAAAGACATCGTTGAAGTGAAGTACCATCAATGGATTGATCGCATAAGCACACGCAACCAATAACCGCCAATGCAGCCAAAACATTCCCTGAGTAGGTATATGTATGAAAAGTAAGAAAGGTTTCTGCGCCAGTACTACATGACCTAAGCTCATTATTCCGACAAACACGCAAAAATTCTATATTTGGGAATTAATAGCTGGCGTGGCAAATTGTCTTAACCGTTCATTGCAAGCAGATCGATGAATAAAGAACCCAAGGCATTCGCCCTGGGAGATGATCCACCCACTGGCATTGAATGGAATTTGAACTGGGATGTATAACGATCGATTAAACCAACTGATTGAGATGGCGCTAGTGGATGGGGCGCTCACTGATAAGGAGAAGCAAATCCTTTTAAAAAATGCCGAAACAATGGGCATTGATCTCGATGAGTTTGAAATGGTTTTGGAGGCTAAACTTTATGAGAAGCAGCTGGAAAGCACGAGAGAAAAGCAACAATCGTCGGCATCGAAATCTGATAAATTCGGCGATGTTAAAAAATGTCCGGCCTGTGGGGCCATTCTTCAATCTTTTAAAACATCTTGCCCCAGTTGCGATCATGATTTTAGCGGCATTGAAGCCAGCGCCTCGATTGAAAAATTGTTCAAAATGTTGAATGAAGCGGAAGATTTAAGAAAAGAGGATGCGCATACAACCAATATTTTCGAAGCAGTCGGGAGTTTCTATTCAAAGACCTTTTCTGAAATGTTGGGCCCGGATAAAGTAGATAAGAAGAAAATGGAAATCATTTCCAATTTCCCCATTCCAACCACTAAAAATGATATTCTTGAATTTCTGGCATTGGCCATCCCAAAAGCCAAACCCATTGGTAATTTCTTCACCAAAAGCAATACAGAAAACAGGCAACACAACGAATTTGCCAAGGTATGGAGAACCAAGTGCGAACAAATCATCATCAAGGCCAAATTTTCAATGAAGGACGATGAGCGTGCATTGGAAGAAATCATGTACTACGCTAGAGAAATAGGGATCAAGTAAAGCAATAAAGAAAAATCATGGGACTATTCGGAAAAAGAAGTGAAGGTGGGTTGATGGATATCATCCGTTGCGATGAACAGGATTATCTTGTATGGAAATGGAGCCCCTCAGGGGCAGCTGACATCACTAGAAAAGAAAATGCGATCCGCTACGGCAGCAGTTTAAGGGTGAAAGACGGAGAAATGGCCGTTTTTGTTTATAGGCAAGCCAATGGCGATATGCACGATTATATCATTGGGCCGCATGACCAAAGCATTCAAACCGCTAACTTTCCTGTTTTAACCGGTATTGTTGGGGCTGCCTTTGGCGGAAACTCTCCCTTTCAGGCTGAAGTTTATTTCATCAACTTGGCTGGAAATAATCAAATCAAATTTGGCATTCAGTATTTCGACCTTTTCGATCCCCGCTTTCCCGACCTGGGTGTCCCTTGCGCCGTACGAGGCAATTTAACGTTTAACCTGAGTGATTACCAGACTTTCATCAAACTCAATCGATTAAGGGAATTTGATCTGGAGGCATTCAAGGCCCAGATCAAAGATTTCATCATCCGAAAAACAAAGTCGATCGTAAGCAATCTTCCAAATGATGAGCAAATTCCCCTCTTGCGTTTGGAAACACGAATTGATGACATCAGCGCCATGGTAAAATCAAACATATCTACGGCCCTTGAAGAAGATTTTGGAATCAACCTTAAGCGGATAGACATCAGTGCCATCGAATTTGATAAATCGCATGAACACTACCAGCAGTTGAAGAAATCCACCAGCGATCAACAAACAAAATTCATTGAAGCCAAAACAGATATTGAAATTGAGAACCTCGATGAAAGCATGCGCATTAAGCGGAAGGAAATGGAAATGGGTGTTGAGGGCGATAACTTACAGGTGCATCAAATCAATAAATCTGCCGATGTACTGAAAACAGCGGCAGAAAATCTGGGCGAAATGGGCAATACAAATATGGGCGATGGGGGCGGTTTAAACCCTGCAGGACTCATGATGGGCTTGGGCATTGGCGGTGCAATGGGCAATCAAATAGGCGGTATGATGGGCCACCTCAACCAGCCTACCCCTCCTCCTCCCCCTTCGGTATCTTACTTCATTGCCCTGAATGGCCAACAATCCGGTCCATTTAGCTTGGATCAGCTCAAACAATTTGCCCAAAACGGTCAATTCAGCAAACAACATCACGTTTGGCGACAAGGCATGGCCGACTGGGAGTTGGCTGAAAACTTTTTAGAAATTGCTGCGGTTTTTTCATCAGTTCCACCTCCGCCCCCCAACACATAAATTAGGCTTATGAAATTCAACTTGCTAAAATTCTTGGTGTCCATAGGGGTAAGTGTATTAATCGCTTACGGCTTTTACAGTTTATATGACGGCGAGGGCAAACTAATATTGGGCGTGGGAAGCCTTCTGTTTTTGTCTTCAACATTGACCCTTTCGTTGGCGGCATCTTTTAAACAAGCAAGAACTACCACCATGGCAAGAACAACATCGGCAGTTTTCTTCATGCTCGCCTTTATCATCAACCTTCTGTTTTCGCTGATTGGCTTTTCAGCCGAGCTTTATGTCATTGCCAATGGCATTGGCTACCTCATTTTTATATGGCTCATATACTCCATCTCAAAAGCCAAACAATAAGCTGCGTAGCATTCATGTTTATTACTTTCTAATCCATGACGATTCAAATAAAAACATATGTAAGCCTGGCATTCATGATGCTAACGTTTATGATAGGAAACGCACAAACCAAAGTATTCAAAGGGACCAGCAGCTATTCAAGAGATGTGTTGTGCAACCTCAACAAAAACAAGGTGTACAAGAAAACATCGAGCTATACTGCTGATGTGATTTGCAATGTGAGCGATAACAAAGTGTACAAGGGCAATAGCACCTATTCGCGCGATATCATCTACAATCTATCCGATGGTAAAGTTTACAAAGGAACATCGAGCTACAGCAGAGATATTGTGATGACCATCAAGGATGGTAAAATTTATAGCGGCACCTCTACCTACAGCAGGGATGTCATCGCAACCATCAGAGATGGAAAGGTTTATACAGGAAATTCCAGCTATTCAAGAGATATTCAATTTAGCATAGATGGCTACGTAACCATTGTAGAATTCGTGGCCATTTGGCACGCCGTAAAGTATCACTATTGACCCGATCATGTTCTCATTCAATTAAATCAGGAACTCCGTACAATTAAGAAATGCAAATGAAAAAACTCAACCCATTGGTAATCGCATTGTTGTTTGTAATCACCGCAGTTCTTTTTACGATGCTCACTTATCATACCTCCAAAAACGCCGGAAACTGGTTCAGCGCCATTTTCCTCGGTGTTTTGGGTGCTTGGGCAACGGTTGCACCCATCATTCGCATCAAATATGGCAGCTTGCCTTTTTTAAAAATCTTTGCGGTATTGCCCGTGATGATGATTCCCGTCATGCTCATTGTGAAGAGTCTTCCCAGTGGTTCTCCCTTCTTTCTAGTGGTCATTCCAGCTTTTGCAATCATGTCGCTGTGCTATCTCGGATGGCTGCATGGCCTCGAATTTTTTGCCCTGCTTAAAGGGGAGACCTGGAGGGCGCTATTTAATCGGTCCGCTCACTCTAAGGAAGAACCACCTGCTGCCCTGGAAGATGATCAGGAAGAAAATGATCACTAGCACATAAATTCATGCTTAATTTTATTCATGAGATTTAATTCAGCCAGCACGAAATGCATTCATTTCATCATTCTAAAAAAGCAACCTAATTGTTTGATTATTGTCATTTTCCGCTATATTGCATTGCTTTAATTGGTTTTCTGAAAAAAAATAAATTTTTCTTACAGCCTTATCAAAGCGATTAAAAGAAATTACCAAGCGTATGTAATACAAAGTGGCGTATTACGTCAAAATGTGTTCATAAACCAAGTATAGCATGCTAACTAACCATTCAAAAAAAATAAAATGAAAACTAGAAGAAAATTGCCACTTTACGGCATCGTCCTGTTCGGGTCATTATTCATTGCCAGCTGTTCAACCACAAAACTAGTAACCACCGGAGCGAAAGACCATAAGCCACTAATTTTTAATGGGGAATACAAAACCTCAGATCTGGAGGAAATTGATGTACAAGGTTATGCCTTTTGTGGAATTCCTAGTTTTTCTAAGAATAATAAGAATAACCACAAGAATGCGTTCCTTTTCACCTTCAATGGCGTCGAATTATTCAAAACCAAACGAATATTTCCAACACTTAGCCTCATCGGCTATTCATTCCTCAGTCAATCGCTGGTTCAGCGCGCTGCTGGCTACAAAAAGGAGGAAATTAATGGTGAGAAATATAGCACAGGGGAAGAGCGTCTTGGCTTTACACCATCTTATATCATAGGCTTACCTATTGCAGGAATGCTCAATAATTTAACTTGGAATAATTCCGCTTTAAGTGGGGCTTCTGCTACTTTTAATTATCGCCTTGTTTCTGAGAACCCTAATGTGGATGTATTCTATTATCCGAAATATGAAATCAAGAAAGAAAACATCTTTTCTGATCAAGGAATAAGACTAAAATATCTTTTCGTTCAAGAAGCAAGCTTAAAAGGTCGAGTTCAAGGGGCCACATTGATCAAAACTCCTTAAATCTTATTCTCGAGTTCAGCAAGATTGGATTGACGCAGACGTTTATATTGAAAGCTATAGTCGCCTAAATTGAAGATCCTTTCATTCTTATTGCATTTCGGCATTGCACTTTTTCTAGGCTCCTGCTCTTTGTTGGTTCATAAAAAGTGTGATGAGCAAGGAATCGTCAGCGATTTGGCATCCCTAGAGCAACTTATGGATTCAACTGACTTTCAAATTCTAAAATTGGGCTCTGTGAGATCAAATTTGAAGGTGGTGATCTCAATAATTACACCTACCAAGAAATCAAAAACTTCTCAACCAATAAAGATTTGAATAGAAAACATGTCATTCAAATCAGCACAAAATCAATGGATGCATCGTTTGATTTGGCTGAAACCATCGGTTGTGAGAATTGGAAACAGAATCGTATGCAGTTAATCATTTCTAAATCTCGAAAAATTTGGTGGCAAACAATCAATGGCAGAAACGATTTGCTATCCAAAGGGATTGATCGAGGGTTAACCAATGAAGAAATCATTGAGGTGCTTGCACTCGATAGCTTCGTTCAATCAAGCAAGCATGTCAGAGCCCGTTTAATTCAGTCATTAAAAATGGATTTGAATCAAACACTAGACTCGCTGAGGGCGCAGTAAGGTAGGGTTATCAGCATCCATCGCCGCTTACACGTACATTATTCATATGGGGTTTTATTCATCCATTTCACGGTTCTCTTTACGCACCGTGTCCTCTGCAATCATGTGATCGATTGTCCCTTGAACTTCAGACAGCGAACGCAAAAACAAGTCGGATGACAAACTTACCATGAGTCCATCGTTAAAGCGCATCAATCGCCAAATTTCCTCCGCCCCATTGTAGCCGTAGCTTTCAAGAATTTTAATGGCAGCATCTTTGGCCGAATATCCGGGAGGAGCCACGAAATGAAATTCTCCGGTTAGAAACTCAACATAGCCACCGTCTTTAAACTCCAGATGGTAAAACTCCGTCGAGCAAAACAAACCATCCTCCAGCCACTCAAAAATAGCTTGGGCATCATCCAGCGCACTGTACCAGGGAATGTAGCCCTCTTCCATTTCTTCGCGATTCACCTGCTCATCTACAAGTGATCTGGTCTGGTCAGCATCCATCAATACGTGTTCCTTGAACCGAAACACATGGGTGCCTATGCAATGAATGAACATCTCAGGATCGGTGGTTCTGCCAAAAAAATGATCCTCGCCACAAGACATAACAGTATTTAGAAATTCCATCGGTTAAAGATAATATGATTGTTGCGTTGAGCGCTCCAATGATTGTAGAATGCATCAACAACTTATAAAAGGATGCATTGCCTTGAAGACATTAGCTGGTGCCCATGCAAAAGCTCATTCGAACAGCGATTATATTTTCAAGTTAATTTATATGGGTAGTTGTGTTCATCTGAAATTTGGAAGCTACGTTTGAATATTCATTTCACAACCAATGAAGCGCCTTGATTTTATTAGGAGTATGGCCATCCTGCCACTCATTTCAAAAAGCATGGAAGTACAAGCATTGAATAAACTGAGCCGCGCACTTGGCAATACCGAACGCATGCCGGTCTTATTTCTAGGGCATGGAAGTCCCATGAATGCCATTGAAGAAAATGAATTCGTAACTGGTTTCCGAACCATTGGAAAAGAGCTACAAAAGCCTAAAGCTATTTTATGTATTTCGGCCCATTGGGAAACCAAAGGCACCTACGTAACAGCCATGGATCAACCCCGTACCATTCATGATTTTGGCGGCTTTCCGCAGGCGTTATTCAATGTCAAGTATCCTGCTCCGGGCAGTCCTGAGCTGGCTCGTGAAACACAAAGCATTGTAAAGAAAACCGAGATTGGGCTTGATGATAAATGGGGACTGGACCATGGCGCCTGGAGTGTAATCAAGCATTTATATCCCAATGCCGATGTGCCTGTTATTCAAATGAGCCTAGACTATGGCAAGCCCGCTTCCTATCATTTTGAACTGGCTTGTGAACTGGCTGCGCTTAGGGACAAAGGTGTTCTGATTGTGGGCAGTGGGAACATGGTACACAACTTGGGTATGGTGGCCTGGGACAAGTTGAAAGGAGCCCCTTATGCTTATGACTGGGCCATTGAAGCCAATGAAAAAATGAAATCATTTGTAATGAACGAAAACTTCCAAAGCCTCATTGATTATCACCAACAAGGCAAAGCCTTTCAGTTGGCCATCCCCACCCCTGAACATTACTTGCCTCTCATTTATACATTGGCATTGAAAAACAAAAATGATGAAACCATGCTCTTCAATGACCAGCCTGTGGGCGGCTCATTGAGCATGACCTCCTTTAAATTCGGTTGAACTTATTAAACCTCGGCAGTTCAACGGTATACATTTTGAAAAAGTATCAGATGAATACAGGATACACGCTTGTCTGAAATTACTATCGCATCACTCCATCTCCTCGCTCTTGGGCTTGTACATCACAATCACCTGAATTAGGATTGCAAGAAAAACAAGCACATAGATTTCGAGCTGTGTGAAAAGCTTCACTGCATCCACCGCCTTCTGGCTGATGGACATTTGCCGACTGCCCTCATGCAGCTGAATCTCAGACAAATCGTCCAGTTTGTCCTGTATATTGAAGATGAAGCGACGTACCTCCGAAGTCGATTGAAATTCGCTTGCAAGCATTTGCACCTCACCTGCATAAAGTTTATCCAATTCGCTGCGCAGATAAGCTAAAATTCGCCTTTCATCACTGGTTAAGCCCGTTTTTGAAAACTGAGCCAAAAGCTCTTCTATATGCGAATTCAAAGCCGAATTCTTTTCTTCATAAAACTCCGAATCACTGTTTGCCACGGCCAACTCTTTCTGGTGAATGGCCTTGCACATTTGATAAATCAGCTCATTGGCAACCAGCCGATCCTCGTAGATTGACACCACCGAATCTCGCACCTTAATAAAGTTGCTGCGGTCAATGAGATTGGTGGTTACAATGATTACAAACACCAATAAAATGCCAAGTATCCATTTAAATTTATTGTACCAGGTCATACAGATACCATTACTATCACTAACAAAAAGAATTACTTCAAATGTAAAGAATTGGTTGCATAATATTAGCGAGCTTTGATTTGTTCCTCACAACCTGAAGAAAAATATTTCAGCTGTTGTATTTAAACTAAATTGTCCACCAATTCAGCAGACAGATGCATCGATTCCTATCCATTTTGTTATTAGCGCTCTTATATTCATCCTGCGCAAAAAAACTCCATCCTCCAACCGAAAGCTATGCTGTTTTCTGGTATGATAATCAATGGATGAAAATTCGTATTTCGCCCTATGTGAATGCAATGCCCGGTAGTTCATCTGAAGATGTGATCATCCCCATCCGTTTTGAACTTGAAAATCAAGAAACCTTTTCAGAATGGCCCCGAAAACTGAAGATTACTGGTGTTCGAATGCCCGGAAAAAAGGCTTCGCGCGCTGATCTTGATCACCAACATTGGCTCACCCATGCAGAAAATGGAAATGTCATTCGAATCCCCGAAAAGGAAATTGGAAGGGTATTTCATCTGACGCTCCGTTTCAAAGATGACCATGGTAAAAGATACAAAGTCACTTTCTATAACCAGGGAGCTGGCGTTGTTTATTAGGGCATTTGAAGCTTGCCAGGCAAAAGCATTTGGTAACTGATGAGGAGCTGCACTTGAATGGCCCGGGCTGAAATTTACAAAAAGTTAAATCGGTTCATGCCCGTTGAGGATCAATGCGCATATCCTCGCTATCTTCGCCAAATGCTGTTTTACTGTGCTGAATTAAATGATACGCAATGCTCACTTGATGAGCAGGAATCGAAACACCTAAGTCAGGTGCTGCGTAAGAAAGAAGGTGAGGTGGTGCAGCTTACCGATGGCAGAGGAAACGCATGCAAAGCTCAAATCACCAACATTTCGAGGAAGGAAGTGCAATTGCGTCGGTTATCGGAATTACAAACCGAAGAACCTTTGCCCTGCGAATTCCACTTGTACATTGCCCCCACCAAGAATCAGGATCGCATGGAATGGATGCTGGAAAAACTTACGGAAACCGGCATTAGCAGCGTTCATTTTCTTCAATGTGCACATAGTGAGAAGAGCCGCTTGCGCTACGACCGCCTTCATTCCAAAATGCTTTCGGCCATGAAACAAAGTGGGCGCTACCATTTGCCACAAATCATTGAGCTACAAGATTTCACCCAAGCCGTTAAAGGCGTATCCGGCAAAAATCGCTTCATTGCCTGGTGCAGCGGCAACCAACGAACCTACATGGATTCAATCATCGATTCCGGCTCGGCAGAAATGCATTTGTTCATAGGTCCGGAAGGTGATTTCTCAGCAGATGAAGTAGGCATGGCGTTGGAGGCAGGGTTTAAGGCAGTGAGTCTGGGACCTGCGCGCTTGCGCACGGAAACAGCAGGCCTTTTTGGCGGAATCATTGCACAAAACCACTTCTTGTCTTTGGAAGGAAGAAACTAACTTTGTGGTTGTGAAACGTTTCGCCCCATTGCTATTGATCGCCTTGTTGTTCTCATCCTTTGGACAACAATACGCCGTAAAAATTGCCAAGCTAAAATACAACGGAGGAGGAGATTGGTACGCGAACCGAACGGCCCTTCCGAACCTTATTAATTTTTGCAATACAAATTTGGGGACCGGCATCGACCCACAAGATGAAGTGGTGGAAGTGGGGAGCCGTGAATTGTTCAATTACCCTTATGTGTATCTTACGGGGCACGGCAATGTAGTTTTTACAGATGAGGATGCCTCCAATCTCAGAAGATATTTAGAGGCCGGTGGTTTTCTGCACATCGATGACAATTACGGATTGGACAAATTCATTCGGCCACAAATGAAAAAGGTTTTTCCGGAACTCGATTTTGTTGAGCTGCCCTTCTCTCATCCCATTTTTCATCAGCGCTACGAGTTTCCAAATGGGCTACCCAAAATTCACGAACACGATGGCAAACCGGCACAAGCATTTGGTTTGATATATCAAGGGCGACTGCTGTGTTTATACACCTATGAATGTGATTTAGGAAATGGCTGGGAAGATTTTGGCATTTATAACGACAGCCAAGAAACACGTGAAAAAGCACTGAAAATGGGCGCCAACATCATTCAGTACGTCTTTACCAAAAGCTGATTCAATCCGTTTTAGTCCGGATTCAAGCCTTGTTTCTCTTCAGGTATTCATGCTCCCACTGCCTTCTTTGTTCCAGCCGATCAACCGATCTGAGCTTGTTCCCTTCCAATGCTTTCAAAGGCCTGTAACCCATTTGTTCGAGGTATCTGCGCAAACTATCGCGCCCGCTTTCCTGAAACTCTTTGTTGATTGTGGCCAACACAGTGGAGGGGTAAAATGCCAGCAATGGCTCTGCAATGCCTTCATCGTTTACAAATGCGACCGTGCCCGCATGTTGGTGGGCATGATCCAGCAGGCGCTGCAATTGCGGTTCACCAAATCCGGGATAATCGCAAGCAATGAGGATGATATCTTTATCGGGATGGAAATGATGAACACTCAGCAAGCCACTAAGGGGACCATGTCCGCTAAAAGCAGGTAAATCTTTCTGCAGGGGCAGGTGTGCACCCTCCGCCGGTAATTTCTGCGCAGAAACCACAAAGGGTAGCCCTTTCGCTTTGAACATGGCACTTAAACGCAACAATTCGGCTTCGCCATGGTAGTTGATCCAGGCTTTATCCTCGCCCATTCGGCTGCTGGCACCGCCCGCCAGTATGCAGGCCAATATGTGTTCATCTTTCTTCACTCGAAAAAAGCGTGTTGAATTACTTCCGCTTCACCTAGTCCGTACTTAGCGATCATATCTTGGGTGAGAAAATCCCTCACCACCAAAATAAGATTTCCCGCACCATTACTTTTGGCCTCTTCAAGCAATTCACCCAAAGCAGGTTCCAATCCCTGATTCTTTAATTCTAATTTCCCTGCTTCATCAATCACCCAGTATTCGCCCACAAGCGATTGCTTGCAACGGTTTTTCATTGCTAAAATCCATTGCCTCGATAATTCAAAGGCATCGGCCCTAAAAAAATATTTGCCCACGGCCACCACATCTTGCCGATCGCCCATGTCATGACCTTGCATCTGGTATGGATAAAATGCACCCTCGGGCAACTTCATGAGCATTCGCCGGCCATCCAAATCCGGACATAAAAACCCCTCTGAAAACCGATGCGCTTCCGCCCATTTTTTCAGCCTGCTGGTCTTTCCGCTATGCACCGCTTCACTGTAAATCAGTATCTTCATTTTCAGGGGGATAAATTGTTAAGACAAATAAGGCCCACATCCACTCCTTTAAAAGCTTCAGGCCTTTTTGATTTCTTCGTAATTCTTGGTACAAAGGATAAGGCAGCTTCTGCAAGCGCTTGAGTTCTGCTTCCAACTGATCCAACTGCTGCTGAAAAGCAGGTGATTTCCGTTCGCTCCAATTTCTGACCAAACGCATGAACAAGGGTTGCAATAACAGGAGCAGTAAAATCACTGCAAATGATCGCAACAGGATATAAGTTGCCTCCGCCAATGGTTCATCTGAAGCTTGAAAAAAATAAGTCATGCCCATGGTAAATGCCAACAGCATGGCATAGCGCATCCACCGTTTGAATTTACTTTTTGAAGGCGCATTCAATCTGCGGCTGTCACTTGGAATCTTTATCGCCGGCCATTGGTGGCGTTTATGCGCTATTGCGTCTGGTAATTTCACAAGAACATTCGAAAGCAGCACTGCCCAAGTCAAGTACGTCATGGCGTAAATGGCAATCAGCCATAAGCTGAAGGAGTTATTCAGGTTGAGCGAAAACTGCTTGAACAACCAAAGACCAAAAGCGTCTATCGCTTCCCAGAACTTCAAACCGTAAACAAGGGTGAGCATGAGTAATTTCTGAAATGCCGACTCAAGCATGCATAGCGCAGCAAAAAAAAATACAGACACATAACCAAAAGAGAACAGACGGAAAATTAACGCACCAACAACGCCCTGGAATGCTACGGCAAGGTAAGCCGCCGGTGGTGAATGAGGTGATACCGCCGCTTTCAGCAACAACACCAGGCTAAGACTTTGAAGAATATCTTTCGATGGATTGTTACTCAAATAGGCCATCATGCCAATGCACAAGACTGCCATGCCCCCCACCAAATATCCGGTGAGTGGAATATGCAAAGCGTGCAAAATACCCCCTAGCGCCGTCTCATTCAAAGCCCATAGCGCACTGAGTCGCAACCAAACATCTCCCTTGGCTTTCATCGCGGACAATTTATCAAAAAAATGTTCACGGCTTAAACATTTCGGGCATAATAATTGCACTAACTTTAACAATAGCATAACTATTATTCATCTAAATAAATCCTTCTATGAAAAAGTGCATTTCAATCATCCTAATGTCCCTATTTGCTTGGTCTTCATGCACCGTTATCCGTCCTGGTCAGGCGGGTGTTAAACAGAAATTAGGTCGCCTTGGATCGGAAGTAAAAACATCCGGTCCTGTGTTCTTTAACCCATTCACATCCAAGGTTATCATCACATCCATTCAAACCAAAAATCTGGAATTGTCCATCAATCTTCCCAGCAAAGAGGGCTTAAGCATCACTTCTCAAATTTCCATTTTGTATCGCATCGACCAGGAGAAACTACCGGTGATCATTCAAAGTCTCGGTTTAAATTTCGAGCAAATCATTGCCAATGTATTCCGTTCTGCCTCAGCTGATGTTTGTGCACAGTATTTCGCAAAAGACATGCACTCAGGAATGCGAGCAAAGATTGAAGAAGCAATTCAACAGAAAATGGAGGAGAATTTACTGCATCAAGGTATCATCATTGAAGCCGTACTTATGAAGAGCATACAGCTTCCCGCAGGACTTTCTTCTTCCATCGAACAAAAATTACAAGCAGAGCAAGATGCCATGCGCATGCAGTTTGTACTGGAGCAATCAAAACTGGAAGCAGAACGAAAGATCATTGAAGCCAAGGGAACCCGCGATGCCCAAAAAATACTCAGCGAAGGCCTCACAGATGAAATCATTCGCATCCGCAGTGTAGAGGCGTTTGAAAAACTTTCTTCTTCCCCCAATAGCAAGGTCATCATCACCGATGGAAAAACACCGCTGCTCATCGATTGAGAGGCTGATCATTCGACTGAATTTTGTACTTATCCGTGCAAGTGGCAAAGATGATTTGCCGATGAATCATACTGCCATGCCATGAATATTCATATGGTGCTCAACTCAAAATCCTGAAGCTTTGAGTAACATTTGCGTATAGAGATCCTTTGGATGCCGCATCAGTTTTACTGCTTCCTCCAGCTCAACAATCTCCCCTTGGTTTAAAACAGCAATGCGGTCGCAAAACCATGCAACCACTCCAATGTCATGTGAGATGAACAATAAGCTAAGGCCTTTTTCCAACTGAAGCTTTTTCAAGAGGTTCAGGATTTGGGCTTGTACCGATACATCCAATGCCGATACACTCTCATCGCAGATGAGCAGCTCGGCTTCTGCTGCGAGAGCTCGTGCTATGCAAATTCGTTGGCGTTGTCCTCCACTAAAGGCGTGTGGATATTTATCGGCATCACTTGCCTGCAAGCCAACTTCTTCGAGCAATTGGATGACACGATCCTTTCGCTCTTGCGCATTCAGTGCAGGAAAATGAACCTTCAGTACTTCCTCCAAAGTGGCTCCGCAGCTTTTTCTTGGATTGAGCGAAGAAAACGGATCCTGAAAAATCAGTTGTACTTTCTTGGGATATGCATTTAGAATTTGGCGGATATCCTTCCCACCGAGCAGAATATCACCTTCGTATTCACACAACTTGCTAACGGCTTTCGCCAATGTACTTTTACCACTGCCTGATTCTCCGAGCACCCCAAGCGCTTCGCCTTTAAAAAGTTGAAGATCGATGTTCTTCAATACCAATTTCTGACCGTATTGAACACGCAATCTTACCACATCTAAAATGCTTTCCCTCAGGGTATTATCGCCAACAGACCAAGGTTGAAGCTTCTCCTTTCCAAGGGGGTTGGCTGTATTATCTTTCGTGTAATCACCTAAAACAGGCAGGAAATGTCCTTTATTTTCAGGCCCAGGCCTTACCTCCAGCAAAGCCTTGGTATAAGGATGCTCAGCATGCGAGAACAACTGCTTGGCCGATTGGTATTCAAGGGCTTCTCCTCGATACATGACCAGCACATCATCTGCCAATTGCTGTACAATTCTTAAATCATGTGAGATAAATATCATGCTACAACCGGCTTCTTTCACAAGCTGTTTCAGAAGATGAACCACCTCCATTTGTACAGATGCATCCAAGGCAGTGGTGGGCTCATCAGCTATAATCAATGCGGGTTGATGGATGAGTGCCATGGCGATCATGACCCTCTGTCGCTGTCCACCACTTAATTCATGCGGCCAGGAATGATAAATCCGCTCCGGTTCGGGTAGTCGAACTTTCCTGAACATTTCCAGCACCCTTTCTCGGGCTTGTTCTGTTCCGGCAATTCGTTCTTCTACCTGTTCACCGCATCGCATCAATGGGTTCAAGGCCGAAAGAGGCTCTTGAAATACGAAGCCAACCGCCTCCCTTAACAGGCTTCTGATTGCTTGTTTGCCTGCCTTATTCAGCAGCTGGGTAACGCCCTTGTAGTGCATTTGAATTTCACCTGAAAGAATCCTGGCTTGAGGGATCAAGCTGAAAGTGCTCAATGCGCTTACCGATTTGCCCGATCCGGATTCCCCAACAATGGCAAGCACTTTGCCGGCCTCCAGGTTGAACGATAAATTTCGAACCACCTGTTGTGTTTTCTTTCCGGAGCCAATTCCGATATCTACCTGCTCAAACCGCAACATCTTAACGCAATCGATCCATGGAACGAATCAGTTTCTCATCATTCAAAATACCACGGTATGCCAGCAATAACAAGAGCAGGATTGCAATTGGTACATACACTGTTGCCTGAAACGCAGTTGTTCCTGCCGGATTGAAATAGGCCCTTTGCAAACTGTAGGCATAGAGTGCATATACGCCGAGCCCAAGAAGTAACATGGCAAAACCGGTAAGTCTGAGTTGTAGTTTTCTGTTTTGGTACAAGAAAACCGTCAGTAGGGCAATTACAGCCAATGCACCAAAAGAAAAGACCAGGGGAAGATTGAGCAGCGATTCCGATTGCTCTGCGCTTTGAATTTGGGTTTTAAGATACCCCACCTCTACCGAAGAAGTTCCATCGGCTGAGGTAATGATGAAATATGTTTGGTCCGAACCAAGCAATAAAGCGCAAATCAATACGACCAAAAGCAGGTATAAGTGCTGAAGTCTCTGTAACATGGGGCAAATATAACGGCCTTAATTGATCTCTTTTTCGTTTTGAGAGTTCACAAACAATACGTTACCAACCCCTTCATATCCGATGAATATTTCCTTTCCATTGTGCTTTACGGCCTCGTACCTGAATCCAACAATGGTTAGATCTGCGTCTCTGGATCTTTGGTTGATCACATTTTTAATGTTCACCCCTTCTCCCCCGCTAATGATTTCTATGTTCTTTGCTGATATAGGCAATCTTCCACTTTTAATCATGTTCTTCAGCTTGCTTTTTTGTTCATTGATATCCGACTCAGGATAAACTGCAAAAAGCTTTATCTGGCCCCCTTTTTTCCAATCGGGATGCCCCAAGATGATATAAGCCAGGTAAATCATCAGATTGGCATTCTGATAATCCCTCGAAGTTATCCAAATGTGTATTTCTGAATTAAAACCAAAATCTTTATCACTGCTGGCAAGGATACAGATATCGAAAAGGGCTGCTCTGGCCAAGCTGAGGTTTTCAATAATTTCTTCGGCAGGCTGTGTATTGTGTTTATTAAATTCAAATAAGATCATGTTGTTATCCTGGCCCGAAATACCCGGAAGCTGAAGCACTTGTGAAATGCTCATGGTATAGGTTGGATTCACAATGGTATCTACAAAAACACTGCTATCGGAAATCTGTGTAAGCTTGATGAGCCTCGACTGTGCTTCACGCGCATGAACCAAAGTCTCTTTACTGAGGTATCCGTCGATGTGATGTATGTAGGTGCCAAAACCAATTTTATGCGATATCCACCGCAACAAGTCGAAGGCAGAAAAGCGATCGAAAGAATCTTTAGAAATGGTAACCACCGATGGGCGCCAGGAAGACTCGTGCTCAGGATTCTTTCTTTTCTGCAGAAAAACCTGAAGGTTTCTACTGGCTTGGAAAATCACACCGCTAAAGATAGCGGCCATGTCTCCTTTTTCCTGAAATCTGCTGAGTGCAAGATAGATAACAGCCATGATTACGATGGCAAAAATGGCGTAGAAACTATTGATTTTAAACATCAGCCAAATGCACATTGCCGCCCCGATGAGCGAAACATACCAACGGCTTTTAAATGCGGGTCGATAGCCTGGATTGGAGGCAAAATTCTCGAACAGTGATATCAAGCAAATACTGCCGTAAGTCACCATAAAAAACATCGAAATAACTTCGGCTACCGCATTTACATCGCCCATCATCACAAAAATGAATGCAATAAGACAGGTCACCAGGGATGCATTGATAGGCTCTCCGTTGCTTTTTTTCTGCTTGCTGAGGTATTGGTTGAGCTTTGGTATGGGTATGATTCTATCTTGAGCAATGGCATTGAGGGTTCTTGGAGCTACCATGACACTGCCTAATGCCGAACTGATGGTGGCTGCTGCAAGACCAATGGGAACAATGGGCCCCCACAAAGCGATGTCGGCCATGATCAGCTGGTGATTCTTGATATCGCTCAGCATTTCGGGAGGAGCGGAAGAACCTAGCTTGAGTGCAATGAGAATGTAAATAAACATGCCCAGCACGGTTGCTGCCATGGTGCCAATGGGTATGCTCTTTTTGGGGTCCTTTAGGTCTCCTGACAAACCCACACCCGCCGTCATGCCCGTAAAAGCCGGAAACACGATAGCAAAGACGTAAAAAAAGTCTTGATTTCCATTCATGCCAAGCGCCATAGGACCCGAATAATTCGTGCTGCCCGCAAAAAACATCAGCAGGGAAACACCCAGTATGGCAACCACCACGTAGAGCAGCCCCATTCCACTGCTGGCCCCCCTGGTTAACATCAACCAAGCCAAGAGCACCACCGCCAACAAACCAATTGCTGTTTTGGGAATGAGAATGCCATAGTCTTGCTGCACCCAGCGAATTACAGGTTCAAAAGCTTCTGTAAATGCAAGGGTATAAAAAGCCACACTAATGGCCTGCGACAAATACAGAGCAATCCCTATGGCTGCACCAATGGTGAGTCCGAATGATCGCGAAATAATGAAGTACTCGCCACCGCCTTCAACCTTTTGATTGGTGGCTATCTCAGCCAGCGCAAGCGCTGTTGGAATGGTAACCAAATGGCCAATGATTACAATGGCCACTGTACCTAGCACGCCTACCGTGCCCACACTGTAGCCGAAACGCAGAAACATGATGGCACCTAGTATGGTAGAAATAGCCGTTAGAAATACGGCTGCAGTGCCAAATTTCCCTTTATTGTTGAATGAAGTTGCAGGCAAATTGATCCTTTTGCAACGAAGTTAAAAATAATCCGTAATTCAAATAGAGGATTTACACCAGCGAACTTTCAATGATGCCAAGCGAAATTTTCAAATATTTCCAGCGATCAGAAAATCAATTTCCTTGTAGTTGAGCTGGAAGCGTTCACCCAATTGTGCATTGGTAAGATTGCCTTTGTAGATATAAATGCCTTTTCTAATCTGCTGATGAGCCCAGATGTATTCGTTGAATCCCCCTTCTTCTCCCATCGCCAATAGCATAGGTGTAAAGATGTTACTGAGGGCATAAGAGGCCGTTCGGCTTACTCGGCTCGGGATATTGGGCACGCAATAGTGCAGCACCCCATGTTCTTCAAAAACCGGTTCTTGATGATTGGTTACCCGGCTTGTTTCGAAACAGCCACCCTGATCAATACTCACATCTATGATGAGACTATTCGGGCGCATTTGCTGCACCATGGCTTCTGAAACAACGCTTGGGCTCCGCCCTTCCCCACTTCTCAAAGCACCAATGGCCACATCGCAATCTGCAAGTGATTTTGCCAATATGTGTGGCAGAATAGTGCTGCTGAAAATTCTTTGGCCTAAGTTATTCTCCAAACGCCGCAGCTTGTATAAATTGTTATCAAATACCTGCACATAGGCTCCGAGCCCAGTGGCCGCTCTGGCGGCATATTCTCCCACCGCACCTGCTCCGATAATAACCACTTTCGTGGGCTGTATACCCGGTATTCCCCCAAGCAATTCGCCTTTTCCGTATTGGGTATTGGTTAAATACTCAGCTGCAATTAAAACCGAGGCTCTACCCGCTATTTCACTCATCGCACGAATGATCGGTAAGGTACCCGCCTCATCCCTGTAGAACTCGTACGCCAGGGCTGTGATTTTTTTCTTCAGGAGCAATTTGAG
The DNA here is from genome assembly GCA_964647785.1 of uncultured Chitinophagaceae bacterium. Taxonomy (GTDB): domain Bacteria; phylum Bacteroidota; class Bacteroidia; order NS11-12g; family UBA9320; genus CAZYJD01. The sequence goes on along the minus strand of CAZYJD010000007.1, from coordinate 28,334 downwards.
ATAACCATCCTTTAAACTGGTTATCTGAAGTGCACTGATCAGAAGTTGGCCGGGCTTCATCCAGATGATCTCTTCCTGAGTTGGTGGGTCTACCTTCAGCAAAACATCGCTTTCAGCATAAATCGATTGAGCATCGTAAGATATGCGGGCCCCGGCTTCGCTGTAGTGATGATCTTCAAAATTGGCATTTTTACCTGCACCGCTCTCAATGACTACCTGATGTCCATTGTTCACCAGCAATTGAACACTAAGGGGAGATAGTGGAATCCTTTTCTCCTGGTAAGTAATTTCACGGGGAATACCAATCTTAAGGCTCTTACTTTTAAGCCCCTTTTTCTGAAGTTTTTCCTGAGGCATGGCCATCGCCTCTCTTGCCAATTCTTTAAAAGGATTTGTACCTTCCTGCATACGCTTTGCTTCCTTACAATTTTAAGCTTTTATGCTGACAATCAATGCATGATAATGCAGTTTAATCGAGATAAAACGGAAGCCGGTGGCATGCAGCAAACCATCTCCAGAGAATGGTGTTTGGATTTATGTACATCGGGGGATATAACCATGCGCTTTTTTTTGTCCTCTTCACAAGAAAAGGGCATTTTGCCCGTTAAATGAAGCAAGTGAGTTTTTTAGGTAAAATATTCAACACCATAATTTTGACATGCATGGTTTCAGGAGCTGTTTTGGCACATGAGACCGACACCCTTTCAGCCAGCGAACCGAAGGAAATGCTTGTAGATAATGAGGTCGTTCCTGTTTACAGTGATGAGGTGGTGGTTTTCGATAATGAACAACTACCGTTGAGTGAAGAAATGTACATGCGACAGGTGAGTAATCTTGAATATGCCATTCCCATGGATTACAACGGAGAAGTTCGAAGACTGATTGATTATTTTGGCACCCACTGGCAGCCGAAACTTAAAAAGGTCATCACACTTTCTGAGTACTTTTTCCCCATCTATGAAAGCATTTTAGACAAATATGATTTACCGCTGGAGTTGCGTTACCTGAGCGTTATTGAATCGGCACTGCAACCGGAAGCTACGAGCAGAGCTGGTGCAGCAGGTTTGTGGCAATTCATGCCTTACACCGGAAAAATATTCGATCTTGAAATCAACTCACACGTAGATGAACGACGACACATCGAAAAATCGACCGAAGCGGCTTGCAAGTACTTTGTACAGATGTATAAACTTTATGGCGACTGGCAATTGGCCATAGCAAGTTATAACTGCGGCCCGGGAAATGTGAACAAAGCCATACGCCGCAGCGGAGGAAAACGGTCCTTTTGGGAAATCTATGAATACCTGCCCAGAGAAACCCGAACCTATGTGCCCAGCTTCATTGCCATGGCTTACCTGATGAACTTTTACAATGATTATGGAATCACCCCGGCTCCCCCGGAAATTCGATATCCGGATCTCTGCGAAATCAATTGCAGTGGGGAAGAAAAACTACAGGCCATATGCCATGTACTGCAGTTGGAAGAACAAGAGCTATTGGCTTATAACCCGCACATTAAAAATAGCAGCTTGCCATCTTACATTCAATCTTACAGTCTCAAACTTCCTGAAGATCTCGCGCTCACATATGTAGACAACAAAAGCGAAATCATCTGTTTATCAGAAGAGATGGCGGTCGAAGCGGTTGAAGAGGTTTATGTTGTTAAACGTGGAGAAAGTCTTCCGCTCATTGCGCGCAAGTACGGTTGTTCCGTGAATGAGCTAAAAAGTTGGAATGGTCTCACTTCTCATGTCATTCATCCTGGGCAAAAACTGAAGGTTTATCTATGAATAAGCATGTGCTCGCATTGTACGGATGGATGGTCGCAAGTTTCATCCTTATGGGTTGTCAAAAACTGGAGGATGAAAACAAACGCATCAACAAACCCGAAGCAATGGGCCGATTTGCTGAACTGAGTTTGATTGCGCCCCGTGCACTTGCTGATTCAGCTTTTACGGATAGTTTGTATAGCTGGTATGGCAAAGCAGTTGGAGGTCTTCCTTTTGGAGGAGAACCATCTTTTTCTCTCCGTATTACGGATGAAACTTATCTGAAAGGTTACTTCATTCTTCACAGCAATGTGGTCCTATTGATGCCCAGAAATCTTCTGCATCAGTTCAAGCCGAATTTGAGTAAAAAAGCATTTGCCACCATCGAGAAGGCTTCAAAACAGGGAAAAGATGCTTTGATATTGAACGACCTTTGGTCCACCCCACAAAAGGTGCTGGTGTATTTTGCAGATGATGTGCCTGCAATGAAACAAATGCTAAACGAGAACAAGGATGGTCTGCTTCATTCAGCCATCATGTCTGAAAGGGAAACCGGTGCCAAGCGTTTGTTCAGAAGCTCTATCAGCAGCGATAGTTTTGCACTTGATTTAATGAAAACCAATGGTTTTGCTTTGAGGAAAAAAGCAGGCATGCGCTTGGCTCTGAACGATGGTGATTTCTATTGGCTACGAGAAGAGTCCGGCAAATATGACCTGGCAATACTCATTTACAGCGAGGATTACTCAGGCCCCGAACAACTGAGCGCCGAATCCATCATCCGACGTAGAAATCGGTATACTGCAAAACATATTCAAGGGCCTCTTCCGGGTACGTTCATGAAAGTTTCTTCGGCAAAAGAGGTTCCACTTCAAATTGAAGAATCGAATTTCAAAGGAAGATATGCCGTGGAGATGCGGGGATGGTGGGAACTGGAAAACGATTTTATGGGAGGTCCTTTTGTCAACTACACCATCTACGACGAGCAATTGAAAAAAGTAATCACCTTGGAGGGGTATGTGTATGCGCCCAATGAACCGAAAATTGAGCATTTGCGCGAATTGGAGGTTATTCTCCATACCTTCGCCACTCGATCCAATTGACTCTTATGAATAGATTGCAGCTTGCAGTTTTCGCTTCAGGAAGTGGCACCAACGCCTTGAACATTTATCAGCACTTCCGTAAGCATCCCCACATTGGCCTGAACAAAATATTTGTAAACAAACCTTCTGCCGGAGTCATCGCAAGGGCCATAGAGTTTGATATTCCCTATCATATTTTCAGTCAGCAAGAACTGGACAATGGCCAACTCCTAAAGAAATTGCAATACGACCGAATAGATGCCATTGCACTTGCCGGTTTTCTAAAGAAAATCCCTTCAGACCTCATCGCTGCTTACCAAGGAAAAATATTCAATATCCATCCGAGCTTGCTGCCCAAATACGGTGGAAAAGGTATGTATGGAAAAAAAGTGCATGAAGCCGTGTTAGCCGCCGGTGAAACCCAATCTGGCATTAGCATACATCAGGTAAATTCTAATTACGATGAGGGAGATTTGATTTTCCAACAACATCTAAGGATTGACCAAAATGAAACTCCAGATTCACTCGCTAAGCGGATACACTTGTTGGAGTATGAACACTACCCCCATGTACTGGAAAAAGAGTTGCTTCGCATTTTTGCATAAAAAAACCCCGCAACTTGGCGGGGAAAAAGCACAACTTAATTCATTGTGAATTGAAGGATCTTCATGATGCCTGGGTGGTCAGTTCAGATGAACTTTCTTCCAATATAATCTGAATACTTGTTGCGGAGGGTTCCGGAATCTTTACAGAGTCCAGCAAATCTAAATCTCTTTTCAACTCAGCAAAGCTACTCTGGAGTGCAACATCTTCTGAAAGCTGCTTCAAAAGAGGTGCCTTGAGATGCTCCTCAAGCTCGTTGTAAAGAAATAAAATAAGATGATTTTGAGTAAAATTTTGTTCCATAGGGTTCAAGTTAATTCCCCTTTAGAACGATGCAAGTCATCCAATTATTTCACAACTGTATGGATTTTTCTTCCATAATTTTCCTGAGGTTGTTCAGAGCGTATCGCATTCTACCCAAAGCCGTATTGATGCTCACATTGGTTATTTCTGCTATCTCTTTGAAACTGAGATCGCCGTAGTGACGCAACACCAATACTTCTCTCTGCTCATCCGGCAACAACTTAATCAATTCTCGCACGGTTTTTTCACGTTGTGTGCGGATGATTTGTTCTTCCCTGTTCTCTTGCTCCAGATTGAGGTAAGAAAAAATATCTGTTCCATCGCCTGAAGTGATGGCCGGCATGCGCTGAACTTTTCGGAAATAGTCGATGGCAAGGTTTCTACCGATGCGGAGCACCCAAGGAAGAAATTTGCCCTCCTCATTGTACTTTCCACTCTTGAGGGTGCGAATAACCTTGATGAACGTTTCCTGAAAAAGATCTTCTGCAATGTACTGATCGTGAACGATGAGATAAATCGTGCTGAACACCTTGTTTTTGTGCCGTGTAATCAGCATTTCAAGACATGCTTCATTTCCTCTCAGGTACTGTTGTACCAATTTTTTGTCCGAAATCTGAAATGATTTTTCCATAATACCTCTTTTAAGTTAAGTAGACAAATAAATCAGAATGCTGATTACCAGTAATTTATGATCTAATTGTTTGAGTAGAGGTATTACGTATAGGCGATTTTTTGGTTCGAATTATAGAACCAATTTAGTGAAAGAATTCTATTCTTCAAAATAATTCATTGCCAAATGCAACTTTTAAATGCATGTTCTTGTTTGTTCTTTTGCAAACCATCCCAATAAATAAAGCCGTTTTGAGCAATCGTCATAGAAATGTAAAAACCATTGAGATCAGGGGTGCCAAGATGCACAACCTAAAAAATATTGACCTTGATATTCCACGAAATCGGTTAACCGTGGTAACAGGGGTATCGGGGTCTGGTAAGAGCTCATTGGTTTTTGATACGCTTTACGCAGAGGGTCAACGGAGATACGTGGAGAGTCTGAGTTCATACGCCAGACAATTTCTTGGCAGATTGGATAAACCTGAGGTTGATTACATCAGGGGGCTAACACCTGCAATTGCCCTTGAACAGAAGGTAAGTACCCGAAATCCAAGATCTACGGTGGCCACCAGTACCGAAATTTATGACTACCTAAAATTGCTGTTTGCACGTTGCGGACATACCATTTCACCGGTATCGGGTAAAGAGGTGAAGTCGCATACGGTGGCAGATGTAGTGAATGATTTTATTGCGCTGGAAAATGGCACACACTTTTATGTACTGCTCAAGCCCAATACAAAAAATTTGAAGAATTGGTTGAAGTCTTCTTTGCAGAAAGGCTTCTCAAGGCTTTGGACCCCGAATGGATTTGAGAGGATTGAAGACCTGATAGAAGAGAAGAGTATTTCCCATAAGGGGGATATCTATTTATTAATCGATCGCCTAATCAAAGACGATGTCGACGATGAACAAGATAGCCGTCTTGCAGACTCTGCTCAATCCGCTTTTTGGGAAGGCAATGGTGAAATGACCGCCTACATCCGGAATGAACGTACCGAAGAATATCGCAATTACAACAACCGCTTCGAAGAAGATGGAATGGTGTTTGAAAAACCGAGTGTCGATTTTCTGAGTTTTAACAATCCGTATGGTGCCTGCAGAAAATGCGAAGGATTTGGTTCTGTAATTGGAATCGATCCTGATTTGGTAATCCCCGATAAACAAATGAGCCTTTACGAAGGTTGTGTTGCCCCATGGCGAGGTGAAACTCTAAGGGCTTGGCAACAGGACTTCATATACAGAACCAAAGGTGATTTCCCCATCCATAAACCTTACAACGAACTCAGTAAAGAGCAAAAGCAGCTCCTGTGGAATGGAACTACAGAAGTAGCGGGGATCAACGATTTCTTCCGTTATCTCGAAGAAAAATCATATAAGATTCAATACCGTGTGATGTTGGCCAAGTACCGTGGTAAAACCACCTGCGATGCATGCATGGGAACAAGGCTGCGCAAGGAAGCATCCTATGTTAAATTGTTTCACCTGAACAAAGCTGAACAACCTTTGGCAAGTGGAGAGCGCTATGCTTGTTTGAGTGATGTGATGTTAATGACGATCGATGAGGCTCGCAATTTCTTCCGACAGCTCACGCTCAGTAAACATGAAACAGCCATCGCAGATCGTATGCTGAATGAAATCAATGCGCGCCTGGAGTTCTTGCATCTGGTTGGGGTGGGCTATTTATCATTGAATCGATTGAGCAACAGCTTAAGCGGAGGAGAAAGCCAACGCATCAACCTGGCCACTTCGTTGGGAAGCAGCCTGGTGGGGTCTACCTATGTGCTTGACGAACCTAGCATCGGGCTGCACAGCAGAGACACCCTTCACTTAATGAAAGTGCTGAAAAAACTGAGAGACATCGGCAATACGGTGATTGTGGTGGAGCACGATGAAGATGTGATGCGCTCTGCAGATCAGGTCATTGATATTGGTCCTTTTGCAGGCAAACTGGGGGGAGAACTCGTTTTCAACGGAACGCTCGAAGAGATGTTGAAAGCAAATACCCTTACAGCGCGTTATCTTAGGTCTGAAGAAGTGGTAGCTGTTCCAGCCAGAAGAAGAAAATGGACCAACCGATTGCATCTAAAAGGCAACCGGCTTCACAATCTAAAGAATTTTGATGTAGACATACCACTCAACGCCCTTACGGTGGTCAGCGGTGTTAGCGGATCTGGCAAAACCAGTCTGATTAAGGGCATCTTATATCCGGCAGTGTTGAAGCTTTTGGGTGAATACACCAGCATTAAAACCGGAGATTTTGACGGACTTAGCGGTGATATTAAAAGCATTCAGCAAGTGGAGATGGTAGACCAGAACCCCATCGGAAAAAGTTCGCGCTCCAACCCGGTTACTTATCTGAAAGCTTATGATGCCATTCGCGACCTCTACGCATCACAGCCTTTATCAAAAAGCAGGGGCTATGGAAGTGGCCATTTCTCATTCAATGTGGATGGAGGACGCTGCGACCACTGTCAAGGAGAAGGAGAGGTTACCGTTGAAATGCAGTTCATGGCCGACATACACCTGAAATGCGAAGTTTGCAAGGGACGAAGGTTCAAGGATGAAATACTGGAAGTAACCTACAAACAATGCAACATTTTTGACATCCTTCAGATGACAGTCGATGAGGCCATGGTATTTTTTAGCGATCAGCATACCATTGCCAACCGCTTAAAACCACTTCAGGATGTTGGCCTGGGCTACATTTCTCTCGGGCAATCATCCAATACCCTGAGCGGTGGTGAAGCACAACGAGTAAAGCTGGCTTATTTCCTCAGCAAGGGATCTGCACGCGAAAAAATGCTGTTTATTTTTGATGAACCCACCACAGGTTTGCATTTTCACGACATCAATAAGTTGCTGGCCTCATTTCAGGCACTCATCGAACAGGGCCATAGCTTGGTGGTGATTGAGCACAATATGGATGTGATCAAAGCGGCAGATTGGGTAATCGATCTGGGCCCCGATGGCGGACCTGAAGGAGGAAATTTACTCTTCGAAGGCACGCCTGAAGAACTTGCACTATGTGAAGAATCTTATACTGCAGCTTTTCTGAAACAGAAACTTAACCTCTGACTTTTGTCAGCTCACTTCACCAAACACCCTGATAATTAGCTATTTCCAATAAGCATATAGGGTATCTCAATTTGACAAGCCTCTGGAAGGAACTTACCTTCGCAACATGAAATACAACGCAATTGGAATCGAAGAAAAAGGCGCAGAAGCCCTTGCAAAGAATTTAAATGATCTGCTGGCCAATTATTCGCTTTTTTACCAAAATGTTCGCGGTTATCACTGGAACATCAAGGGTGAAAAATTCTTTGAGCTGCATGTGAAATTTGAAGAGTTATACAATGATTTACTCCTCAAGATTGATGAAATAGCCGAACGAATTCTAACCTTAAGTCATGCTCCTGAACACCAATACAGCGAGTACAATCGGATATCTGAAATCAAGGAATCGAAAGAAGTGAATGACGGTTTCAAGGCGGTTGAAAACATTTTGTCTTCTTTCACCATTCTCATCCAAAAACAAAGATCGATTCTTAATCAATCAGCTGAACTGGATGATGAAGGCACCAATGCATTGATGAGTGATTACATACGCGAACAAGAAAAGCTCGTTTGGATGTACTCTGCATTTTTAAACCGGTGATTTAAACAGAGCGCCCTAACCAATATTTTCATTGTCCTTGTGCTTGCATCGGCAGGGTTTTGAAATGACGCTTGCTTTGCCGATGCTCCGCGGGGGGTCACTTATTATTTTTATCGCGGTAATCCATTGCAGCCTTAATGAAGCGAACAAACAATGGATGAGGAGTTTCTACCGTACTTTTTAATTCGGGGTGAAACTGTACCCCAACAAACCATGGGTGCGTAGGTATTTCAACCACCTCTACCAATCCATTATCGGGGTTCATACCACTGGCAGTCATCCCTGCATTTTCATACGCTGCCAAATACTTGTTATTGAACTCGTATCGATGTCTATGGCGTTCATCTATGCTTTGCTTTCCATAAGCCTGAAGAGCCTTGCTACCTTTTTTCAGCTTGCACTCGTATGCACCCAGTCGCATGGTTCCCCCTTTTTGATCCACCGATTTTTGATCTTCCATCATATCAATAACTGGGTGCAGGGTATTGGGCACCATTTCACTGCTGTGGGCATTGCTAAGGTGGAGTACATTTCTGGCAAATTCCACCACACAACATTGCATCCCCAAACAAATACCGAAGAAAGGAATGCCATTTTCCCTAGCAAATTGAATGGCTTTTATTTTGCCTTCAATGCCGCGATCGCCAAAACCAGGTGCAACCAAAATCCCATCCAAATGCCCCAGTTTCTGTTGCACATTATCTTCATCAATGGTTTCTGAGTGGATGCTTACCACATTCACTCGACACTCATTGGAGGCACCACCATGTATGAATGCCTCATTGATCGACTTATAAGCGTCTGGCAGTTCTACGTATTTGCCCACCAAGCCGATGGTTACTTCAGACTTGGGATGCTTGAGCTTGAACAAAAACTCTTTCCAATTTTCGAGTTCAGGTTCTTTTTTGAGGGGAAGACGCAGGCGGCTCAAGGTTACGCGATCGAGCTTTTCTCTTTGCATGACCAGAGGCACCTCGTAGATGGTGTCCACATCCATGCTTTCGATCACCGCATTCTGTTTCACATTACAAAAGAGGGCCAGCTTTTTGCGTATATCGCTGCTGAGTTTATGTTCTGTGCGGCACACCAAGATATCAGGCTGCACTCCGCTTTCCAGGAGTGTTTTCACCGAGTGTTGGGTTGGTTTGGTTTTGAGCTCTCCTGCAGCACTTAAGTAAGGCACAAGGGTTAGATGAATCACCACGGTATCATCTGCACCAAGTTCCCAGCGCAACTGGCGCAAGGCTTCTACGTAAGGCAGCGACTCAATATCACCCACCGTGCCCCCCAATTCCGTGATGATGATATCATATTCACCACTTTCACCCAAGAGCATCATGCGTCTTTTTATTTCATTGGTGATGTGCGGAACCACCTGAACTGTTTTGCCGAGATATTTCCCTTCCCTCTCATTGTTTATAACCGTTTGATAGATGCGACCGGTGGTCACATTATTGGCCTGAGAAGTGGGTATATTCAAGAAACGTTCATAATGCCCCAGATCCAAATCTGTTTCAGCGCCATCATTTGTAACATAGCATTCTCCGTGCTCATAGGGGTTCATCGTACCCGGATCTACATTGATGTAGGGGTCGAATTTCTGGATGGTTACAGAATAACCTCTGGTTTGCAGCAGTTTTGCCAGAGATGCTGAAATGATTCCTTTGCCCAGTGAAGAAGTTACCCCTCCCGTAACAAACACGTATTTAGCTTTTTCCATGGTACGGATAATGTGTGTACGGGTAGCAAATGTAGGTCAGAGGAGGGCTGCAATTTATCGCAACTGCGGATGCGTTTTCAAGAAATTTTCAACATGCAGCAAATCTTCAGGTGTATCAACTGCCGGCGTCGTTTCAGCAGCCTCGCCTTCAACGGCATGCACCTTGTATCCGTGCTCCATCCAACGCAATTGTTCCAAATGCTCGCTGAGTTCAAGTTCACCTTCAGGTAAGCTGATGAGTTGGTGCAAGGTTTTGCTGCGAAACGCATAGATACCAATATGACGAAAATACGCAGCTTGTTTGCCATCATGTCGTTGAAACGGAATGGCCGCTCTGCTGAAATACAATACCGGGCGACAATTGTTTTGTAGATGGCCGCACACAGCTTTTACAACATTGGGATTCTGGGCCTCAAGCCCGGTGGCGGGAACTATTCGTGTAAGCACATCTGCATCAGATTCCATTGCTGAATCGAGCAGTTGATTGATATGTTGAGGGTCTATGAATGGTTCATCGCCCTGAACGTTAACCAACCAATGGAAATGTTGTTGCTCAATAACAAGTTTTTCAAGCACTTCGCCGCATCTGCTAGTGCCGTTGAGGTGGTGCGTTGAAGTTCGTACAACTTTCCCTCCAAAGGCCTGAACCGCATGGTAGATCTGCTCATGGTCTGTCGCCACCAGTACTTCATCCGCACGGCTCATTTTACATCGGGTATAAACCCTTTCAATCATGCTCTTCCCTGCAATCTTTATCAGAGGTTTTCCGGGGAAACGGCTCGATCCCCAGCGGGCAGGTATGACAATAAGGCTTCTCAAAGAAGCTGTTGCTTAATTAGATTTCTCTGTTCAAATCCCAGTTCTCAAGGTAATCAGCCACCCTGCGAACAAACATTCCTCCCAAGGCTCCATCCACCACACGGTGGTCATAGCTGTGCGATAAGAACATAAAGTGTCTGATGCCTATCACATCTCCCTGAGGGGTTTCAATAACGGCCGGTTTCTTTCGGATGGCGCCGGTTGCCATGATGGCCACCTGCGGTTGATTGATGATCGGAGTGCCCATTACGTTGCCAAATGTACCCACATTTGTAAGGGTGTATGTACCTCCTGAGATTTCGTTAGGACTCAATTTATTGTTGCGCGCCCTGTTGGCAAGGTCATTTACTTCACGGGTGATCCCTATGAGGTTCTTGGTATCGGCATTTTTAATCACGGGCACAATGAGATTTCCACTCGGCAATGCAGCAGCCATGCCAACATTGATGGCCTTTCGCTTGATGATTCGGTCACCATCTACTGAAATATTGATCATCGGGAAATCCTTGATGGCACGAACGATGGCTTCGATGAATAAAGGAGTGAAAGTAAGTTTCTCACCCTCTCTTTTTAAAAATTCATTTTTCACCTTATCCCTCCAAAGCACCAGATTGGTTACATCCGCTTCAACAAATGACGTAACATGCGGTGCGGTGTGCTTGCTCATCACCATATGGTCGGAGATGAGTTTACGCATCCGATCCATCTCGATGATCTCATCGCCAGGCATGCTGGCAACTTCAGGCTTTTTGATCTGAACCGCCGGAGCAGCCACGGGGGTTGTTTTATTTTCTGCGGGTGCGGCTGTATTGGAAGTTACCGGTGCCGTTGCCTGTTGAGTAGCCCCTCCACCATTAACAAATGCCAAGATGTCTTTTTTAGTTACCCTGCCATCCTTTCCTGTTCCAGGAATACCTTCTAACACATCCATCGAAATGCCTTCGGTTCTTGCAATATTCAAAACCAGTGGTGAATAAAATCTCGAACCATTATTTGACAGCTGCGCAGCAGGTGCTGCAGGCTGCACTTGTTGAACGGCATCTTGAACCATTTTTTCTGCCTCAACCACCGGTTCTGCAGAAGGGGTTGGAGCACTCCCTGCATCCACTTCACCTTCGGCAGAAATTTCAGCAATTACTGCGCCTACCGCCACTACATCACCTTCAGCAAAAAGCTTTTTACTGAGAACACCGGCTTGCGGACTTGGAACTTCCGAGTCAACTTTATCTGTTGCTATTTCCAAGACGGCTTCATCCACTTCAATTTTATCTCCCTCTTCCTTCAGCCAGCGGATGATGGTAGCTTCTGCAATACTCTCACCCATCTTGGGCATGATCAATTCAAATTTGGCCATAAATGCTGTCAGTTTTTCGAGCTGCAAAAATCGCCTTTTTTTTGGTGGCAATCAAGGGTGTAAATGGATTGCGATGCGCATCATATCGCGAAGAGTAGCGAAGGATTGATTTGCACCTACCTTCCCCAATCATTCTTCGCTGTAAAAACTGTTGTAAATCATCATAACAGCTACATGATGTCATTTTATATTGGCAAGAAGCGATGCAAATTTGTGACGATATTAGATAGCTATGCAATTAGAAAACAAGGTATTTGCCATCACCGGTGCAGGCAACGGAATGGGTCGCGAATTGAGCCTTCAATTAATCCAGTTGGGAGCCGAGGTGGCAGGCATTGATCTCAGGCAAGATGCACTTGAAGAAACAAGCAGGTTGTGTCCAGCACCTTCCAAATTCAGTACCTATGTGATGAATATAGCTGATCGTGAAAGGGTGCAGCTATTGCCAAAGGAAATCTTGGCGAAGCACGGGCGGATAGATGCCCTTGTGAATTGTGCCGGAATCATTCAACCTTTTGTAAAGGTAGAAGATTTAACCGATGAAGCCATTGATCGTGTTATGAATGTGAATTATTATGGAAGCCTTTACATGTGCCGTGCCTTTTTACCCCACCTCAAAAGGAGGCCTGAAGCTCATTTGATCAACTTTTCGAGCATGGGCGGGTTTTTACCCGTACCTGGCCAGGCCATTTATGGTGCATCAAAAGCAGCCGTTAAATTGCTGACTGAAGCACTTTATGCCGAACTTCAAGGAACTTCCGTTCATGTGAGCGTTGTTTTTCCAGGAGCCATTGCCACCAATATTGCTCAAAATTCGGGCGTATCGATTGGGCTGCCGCCTGAACGTGCCTCCAAAAGTTCTTTCAAAAGCATGCCGGTTGAAAAAGCAGTTGCCTTGATCATCGATGGCATTCGGAAAAACAAAATGCGCATGCTGATTGGTCGCGATGCAAAGATGATGGACCTCTTCTATCGCCTGAGTCCCAAAAGAGCCGTGCATTTAATCTTAAGGCAAATGGGAGCATTGTTGCAACAAATATGATTTGGAAGCCTTGGGTTTCCTGATTTAATTTGAATCATGTTAAAAGTGGTTCTCCGCGTAGGGGTTATCTTTCTTTCCTTGTTCGCTATCGTTCCCATACAAGCAGGTGCACAAACGTCTGACTCAATTGAACGACGGGTGGATATTGTATATCTGCACAAAGGAGCAATCATGGGCGATATTCAAACCGTAAACACCCTGAGTGGTGTGCTCACCATCCGCGATTTGAACGGAAGGGTGTTTGTATTGCAATCATCCGAGTACCGATTCTATGTTGAAGATCAAGTACTGAGAAAAAGAAAGAAGAAAGATGTTGTGATTCACAAAAGAAAAGAATCGGGTATTTATTGGGCTGGCGAATCTGGCCTGCAATATCTTAACATCCATGAAGTACTCAATGACGATGACTTCTTTATTGGAGGGGAGACTGGCTACGCACTCACTGCCACCTACTTGCGAATGGGCGTTGGAAAAATTTGGGATACCCGCAATGAGGCTGATGTCTTTGCTCAGCTGGGAGGTGGTTTGCAAAGTGGAAATTCTTTGGCCATTGGAGGAAGATACAGCTTTATGTATGGTGCCAATGAAAACAATCTCCTTTTACAAATCCCGATTGAATTGACCTTCTCACACAACCGTTTTCCTGTTCAATATTCTGTGAAAGACACCGTTTTTAACGGGCCTCCAAATCCAGGCTGGAGTTACCCTCGATTTGTTGACAGCTATTCAGGCATCACAGCGTTGGGCATTTCCGTCGGACATGGAATAGGCAAGGTACTCAAGAAAGGACATCTTCTGAGCTGGGAAGTCAGACTTAGGCAAAACTTCACTTTAATGCTTGGAAACGAGGCAGTGGATGGTCGCAATGCAAACAATCGGTATTCCAGCTTCGGATTTGAAAGCGGATTGAGGTTCAGGTGGTGAAAAACCAACTGGCGAACGTTTTAAGCAAAAAATGGCAGGTATCATTCAAAAACAGATTATCAGGGTCCGCGGAGGAAACAGCCGTTTGGAACAGGATGCCATGGCCATTGAAGAGCCACTCGAGATTATTTTAAAGACCCCGGAACAAGAACAAAGCATCTCCATCACCATGCGCACACCCGGATCGGATGCTGAACTTGCAGCGGGATTTCTTTTCACAGAAGGGGTTATCCAATCGGCTGAAGACATCGAAGAAATTGCGCATGTAAAGACAGCCTGGGGAGTATCTGACCCCAACCGCATTCGCATTGCATTAAAACAAGGAGCAGCAAACAATCTTGATAAACTGGATCGTCATTTCTATACCAGCAGCAGTTGTGGTGTTTGCGGAAAAAGTTCCATCGAGGCCATCAAAGTGGCGGGCGCAGATCAAAAATCAACCACCGTCCTTCCCAGCATTGGTGCAAAGCGCATCGCAGCATTGCCCGACCAGCTTAGGCATGAACAAGCTGTATTTGAACAAACCGGTGGATTGCACGCCTGTGCTTGTTTTACCACCGAAGAAGGTCCAATGTGGCTGAGTGAAGACGTGGGCAGGCACAATGCCCTCGATAAACTGGTGGGCAAAGCTTTGCTCAGCAAGCAATTGCCGCTTGAAAACACCATACTTCTGCTCAGTGGACGTGCAAGTTTTGAGCTGATCCAAAAAGCAGTGATGGCCGGCATTCGATGCGTTGCTGCTGTTGGCGCTCCATCGAGTTTGGCCGTAGAACTTGCTGAAGAATTTGGCGTAACTTTGATTGGATTTTTGAAACGTGATCGGATGAACATTTACACCCATCCGCAACGCATAATAAACGACTTATGAAAATTAGAATCAGGGGAAATTCGGTGCGTTTTCGCCTCACAAAAAAAGAGGTGAAAGCCATGCAGGAAAAGGGTTTTTATGCCGAAGAAACCTTCTTTCATTCCAATAGCATTTTTCGATATGAATTGGTGGCCAGAGAAGGGCTGAATGCACTTCATGCCGAATTTGAAGCAAATTGCATCCGAATGTTGATGCCGGCTAAAGATGCGGCTGTCTGGCATGACAATGACCAGGTAGGTTTTGAAAACACCATCGACAATGGAATGGAGGGCGGATTATTTCTATTGCTAGAAAAAGACTTCGTTTGTATCGACAACACTTTCGAAGACCAGAGCGACAATTACCCCAATCCCTTGGCAGATAAGTGCTAACCTATGCATGAAGAAAAGAAAGCGATGATACAGGATGAAAACCCCGAGGAATTCACGGGCATCCGATTCAGCCATCCCAAGGAAAAAGCCGGCGGATTGCCTGCTGTTTTAAATGCAGCCAGACACGTTTTTGGGGCAATGGATATTCCCAGGGGCCTTCGGGTATTGGCTTCTTTGAACCAAAAAGACGGACCCGATTGTCCGGGTTGCGCTTGGCCCGACCCCGATGATGAGCGCTCTCCCATTGCCGAGTACTGCGAAAACGGAGCCAAGGCCATCGCTGAAGAAGCAACCACCAAAAAGATAGGCGCCGCATTCTTTGCCAACAACAGCCTTGAGTCTCTTTCGGAGCTGAACGATTACGAAATTGGTAAAAAAGGTCGGCTGGCAGAACCCATGTATCTTCCCGAAGGAGGAAGCCATTACCAGCCCATCAGTTGGGAAAAAGCATTCGACAAAATTGCTGAACACCTCCATGCATTGGAAGATCCGAATGAGGCCGTTTTTTACACCTCCGGACGAACGAGCAATGAAGCAGCATTTCTCTACCAATTGTTTGTAAGAGAATTTGGCACCAACAACCTCCCCGATTGCAGTAACATGTGTCATGAAAGCAGCGGTGTAGCCCTGAGCGAAAGTGTGGGCATTGGAAAAGGTTCTGTGAAGCTAGAAGATTTTTATGAGGCTGAAGTAATCCTTATTCTCGGTCAAAACCCGGGCACCAACCATCCCCGCATGCTCAGTGCACTGCAGAAAGCCAAAAGAAATGGCGCAAAAATTATCAGCATCAACCCCCTGAAAGAGAGCGGTCTACTCGCTTTTAGCAATCCGCAAGAACCAGCGGGTATGTTGGGCAGCTCAACGGCACTCAGCGATCTGTATCTGCAAGTAAAAATTAACGGGGATATGGCGTTGCTCAAAGCCGTGAACAAACTGCTTTATTTGGCCGAAAAACGAGATCATGGCCAGGTATTTGATTACAACTTTATTCAGCAGCACACCAATGGTATAAACGATTATTTAAGCCATCTAGAGGATTTAAATCTTTTCGACCTGAGTGAAGCATGCGGCATACCGCTTCCATTGATTGAAGAGATGGCAATGGTCCTGACCGATCGCAAAAAAATCATTGCCTGCTGGGCCATGGGGCTCACCCAACATAAAAATGCAGTCGATACCATTAGAGAAGTGGTGAATCTTTTGCTATTGAAGGGCAGTATTGGCAAACCTGGTGCGGGCACCTGCCCCGTGCGAGGTCACAGCAATGTGCAAGGCGATCGCACCATGGGCATCTATGAAAAACCATCAGAAGCATTCATTTCCAGTTTGGACCAACATTTTGGCACCCAATTGCCAAGGGCACATGGTTACGATGTGGTTGACTGCATCAAGGCCATGCACCGCAGAGATGCAAAGGTATTCTTTGCAATGGGTGGAAACTTTTTATCTGCAACCCCCGATACACGCTACACAGCTGATGCTTTGCGCAATTGCAATTTAACGGTTCAAGTGAGCACCAAACTCAATCGCAGCCACTTGATTACCGGTAAGGAAGCCATCATTCTTCCTTGCTTGGGTAGAACCGATTTGGATATGACAGGCGGAAGTGAGCAGTTCGTGAGTGTAGAAAATTCAATGGGCGTTATTCACCAGTCAACGGGTAAACTGCGACCAGTTTCGCACGAGCTTAAAAGTGAGCCTGCAATCGTTTGCGAAATGGCAAAGTGGGTTTTGGGTGAACGCAGCAAGATCAATTGGGATCAATACCTTCAGCACTACGATCATATCAGAAATGATATCGAGGCCTGCATTCCTGGTTTTGACAACTACAACCAAAGGGTGCGCATCCCGGGTGGGTTTTACCTCCCCAATGGCGCCAGAGAAGGCCGTTTCAACACCATCAGTGGCAAAGCGGGTTTTCATATTGGGGAGATGGAGTATACGCCCCTACAAATGGGCGAATACATGATGATGACCATTCGCAGCCACGACCAGTTCAACACCACCATATACGGTCTCAATGATCGTTATCGTGGCATTTACAATGAACGTCGTGTCATTCTCATGAATCCTGACGACATGTTGATCGAAGGTTTGGAACAAGGGGATGTGGTGGATTTATACAATCATCACGGTGAGCGGCAGCGCGTAGCACATCGGTTTATCGTTTTGCCATATGACATCCCGCGCTCATGCACGGCCACCTATTTTCCGGAGGCCAATGTGCTGGTTCCCATCGATAGTACAGCAAAAAAGAGCAACACGCCCACCAGCAAACTAGTGATCATACGCCTTGAGAAACAGGAAGAGCACGTGAGCGTATGATTGGCTGAATAAGCCCTATCTTTGGCACTTTCATGAAGAAAAAAGGAAAGAAAAACAAAAATCAGGAGCCTTCTGATTTGTATTCTCAAGTAAGGGCCTGTTTTGAACAAAATCCCAGAGAAGAGTTTAACATCAAACAGATTGCCCATAGGGTAACCTCCAACAACAAGAAAATGCGGTCTGAAATAGAGGCCATTTTACAAGTGCTGTTAAAGGAGGATAAAATTGAAGAGAGTAAGATTGGAAAGTACCGCTACGCCTCTGATTTTAGCCTATTGAGTGGAACCATAGATTTTACGAGTCGCGGCGCGGCCTTTGTCAGCACCGAAGAACTGGAGGACGATATACACATCAGTCCAGCCTTGGTTGGCAACGCATTGCAAGGTGATGTTGTAACGGTAGAACTCTTGTACCAAAAGCGCGATCGTCGCCCTGAAGGAAGAGTAATTGAAGTCATTGAGCGAAAGAAAACACGATTTGTTGGCACGGTAGAAAAGCTTAAGAATTATGCGTTTGTGGTGCCGGACGACAACAAGTTGCACATCGATTTTTTTGTTCCATTGGAGAAGTTGGGCAAAGCCCAAACCAATGATAAGGTGGTGATAGAAATGACCGACTGGCCTGCCAATACCAAAAGTCCTTATGCAAAAGTACTGGAGGTTTTAGGGCCGGCAGGGGAGCATGAAACCGAAATGCACGCCATCATCAATGAATATGGTTTTGAAACCACTTTCCCGGAGGCGGTTGAAAAAGCTGCGGAAAGCCTTTCGGCTGCAATTACCAGAGAGGAGATAAAAAAGCGAAAAGACTTCAGAAAGGTACTCACCTTTACCATTGATCCGGCCGATGCCAAAGATTTTGACGATGCCCTCTCCTATCGTGTATTGGAAAATGGAAACACCGAAGTTGGCGTTCATATTGCCGATGTTTCGCATTACGTAACTGTTCACAGCGCATTGGATGATGAAGCCATTAAAAGAGCTACCAGTGTTTACTTGGTCGATCGTACCATCCCTATGCTGCCCGAGCGCCTTTCGAATGAGTTGTGTTCGCTCCGTCCCGATGAAGAAAGTCTCTGCTATTCCGTGATATTCGAGCTCAACGCAGAAGGACAAGTGCAGCGATATGAAATAACCAAAGCCGTGATTTACAGCAACAAGCGATTCAGCTATGAAGAAGCGCAGGAAATTATTGATCAGGGCAGTGGCTTGCATTTCGATGCTTTGCACCACCTGAATGAAATGGCGAAAAAAATGAGGGAGAGACGATTCAAATCAGGCTCCATTGCTTTTGATAGTGACGAAGTTCGGTTTGTTTTGGATGAAGATGGAAAGCCACTGGACGTGATACCTAAGGTGAGGCGCGACACCCACAAAATGATTGAGGAATACATGCTTTTGGCCAATAAAACCGTAGCCGAACACGTGCACCTAAAAATGAAAGGACATTTCATTCCGAACCGCGTACACGAACCACCCAATCTTGAAAAAATGTCGGTATTCCTTGGAATCGCTGCAAAATTCGGTTACCGCATCAATACCAAGAGCCATGAGCAAATGGCACACGACATCAACGCCATGGTTTCTCAGACCGAAGGCAAAAAGGAAGCCAGCATCCTGCATCCCTTGGCAGTAAGAAGCATGGAAAAAGCCATTTATTCCACCAAAAGTAGTGGGCACTTCGGTTTGGCCTTCAGCCATTACCTGCACTTTACTTCCCCTATCAGACGTTACCCCGACCTCATTACGCATCGCTTGTTATACCACTACCAACATAATGAGAAGCACCAAAGCCAGCAGGAAATAGAACAGCTTTGTAAACAAAGTTCCAAGATGGAACAAAAAGCGGCCGAAGCAGAAAGAGCATCAATCAAATACAAGCAGACAGAGTTTTTATCTTCTCATATCGGTGAAGAGTTCGAGGGCATAATCAGCGGTGTTACCGAATGGGGCATCTATGTAGAGCTTACTGCAAATCATTGTGAAGGCATGATCCGATTGAAGGATTTACCTGGAGATTTGTTTGAATATTACGAAAAAGAACAAGCCGTTATCGGCAGAAGAACAAAAAAACAGTACACCCTCGGCGACACCGTTTGGGTGCTGGTGAAGAAAACCAATATGTTCAAGCGCACCGTAGATCTCGAATTGCTCGAAGAATGAAATACTTTCCCAGATATTACGAAATGGTTGAAAGGGCCATCAAGAATTCTCCTTTCCAGGGAAGTCCTGCCAATGTTTATGACCCTCTGAACTACATCCTTACCCTCGGTGGGAAACGCATGCGACCAATAGCTCTTCTGATGGGTTGTGAGATGTTTGGCGGAAAGGCAGAAGAAGCAATGCACGCAGCATTGGCAGTCGAATATTTTCACAACTTCAGCCTGATACACGACGACATCATGGACCGTGCAGAGTTGAGAAGAGGAAAAGCAACCGTGCATACCCGCTGGGACCTCCCGATAGGGATACTCAGTGGTGATTTGCTGCTCATCAAGAGTTATCAGCAACTTGAAAATTATGAACCGGCTCTGCAGGCACAGCTGATCAAGGAATTCAATACCGGAAGTGTATTGGTTTGTGAGGGGCAGCAATACGATATGGACTTCGCCAACCAAGAAAATGTGAGCATTGAGGATTATCTGCGCATGATCCAATATAAAACAGCTGCCTTGCTGGCTGCCTCTTTAAAAATGGGGGCGCTCATTGCAGGTGCAGCGCAAGAAACTGCAAATGAACTTTATGAAGTTGGCATGGAGGCGGGAACTGCTTTTCAGCTCGCTGATGATCTTCTAGACGCTTTTCCGGTATCGGAAAAATTTGGCAAGAAAGCCGGTGGTGATATCCTTGAGAATAAAAAAACTTGGTTGTATCTCTATGCTTTGCAACAGCTTGAGGGAACGGCTGAACATCAACAATTAACCCACTATTATCAACGCGATTACCAAAGCAATGAAGATGAAAAGATAGATGCTGTGCTAAAGATTTTCAAAAAAGCGGGAGCCGATATCGCTTGTAAAGAAGAGAGCGAAAAATGGTACGACAAGGCCTATGCCAGGCTCAACACCCTTTCGCTGAAAGAAGAATCCAAACAGCCGCTCTTCGAGATGATGGAGATGCTTAGAGAGCGTAATTTCTGACATGGAATGGATGGGACTCGATAATCTGGCTTTGGATCCGTATTGGAACCTGGCCTTGGAGGAGTATCTGCTCAAGGAAAAGTCTCAGAATATTTTTTACCTGTGGCGCAATAAGCCCGCTGTTGTCACCGGTAAACATCAAAACAGCTGGGAGGAGGTGAACATTTCCTTCTGTGAGCAAAATGAGATAGCAGTGGCCCGACGACTGAGTGGAGGTGGAACCGTTTATCACGACCTGAACAACCTCAACTTCACCTTTATTCTCAATCGAAACGATTCAGAAAACCTCATCGACTTTGGCTTTTGCATCGAACCCATACTACAGGCGCTCATAGCCTTGGGCATACCGGCAGAAATGAGCCCCAGGAAAGATCTATTTGTTGAAGGCAAGAAAGTATCGGGCAATGCAGAACACCTCGATCTAAAAAGAAAACGGGTCATACACCATGGCACTTTGTTGTTTGAAGCCAATCTCAATTTATTGCGTCAGGCCATTCGACCTGGGCGCGTTTACGAGAGCAAGGCCGTTAAAAGTGTAAGAAGCCCTGTTGGCAACCTGCAGGATTACCTGCATTCAGATATGGAGATCGAAAATTTCATGGATCACCTGAACGAGCAGCTATGCATTTCGCTAAACATTCAAGAAAAGCTCGAATTATCATCGCACGACCATCGTGCAATTGATCAACTCAGTACGGAAAAATACCGGCGCAAAGACTGGATTTACGGCTACAGTCCGCGCTTTCAATTTAAACGTGAGCATGCGGGCATTACGAGCGATATTCGAATAGAAAAAGGCTGCTATAAATCAATTCAACTGAAAGGAGCTGAGCGCGATTACACGGAGCTGTTTCAACCCCTGATAGGCATTGCATTCGGTGAAGATGAACTGATGCATTGGTTAAGCTTGCAAAACATGACGCAAGAAGAAGTACAACTTTATTTTGAATTGTTGTGTTGAAAAAAATCCCCCTCAAGCTGCCTTATTTGTACCTGTTGCTCTTGATGGTGGGTTCACTGCCTCTGTGGTTGCACATCGATCAATTGCCGGTGCGGGTGTGGGACGAAGCCAAAAATTCGGTGCATGCCATCGAAATGTACAGCAGTGGCGAATGGCGTTACA
The DNA here is from genome assembly GCA_964647785.1 of uncultured Chitinophagaceae bacterium. Taxonomy (GTDB): domain Bacteria; phylum Bacteroidota; class Bacteroidia; order NS11-12g; family UBA9320; genus CAZYJD01. The sequence continues at coordinate 6,628 of CAZYJD010000007.1, read as the reverse complement.
GGGCCATCAATGGAGAGCCCGATATCACCGGAATTAAGCCGCCCCTCTTGATTTGGCTTCAGGCTATGGGATTAAAGATTTTCGGGCTGAATGAGATCGGCTTGCGCTGGCCAAGCATTGCCGCCGGCATCCTGCTCTGTGCATTCATCATGTGGTTTCTTTACAAAAGAGAAAAGATGCCCATTGCCGCGGGAATGGCTCCATTGATTCTGGTAAGCATGCCCGCCTATTTAGGTCCGCACATGGCTCGCACCGGTGACCACGACAGCCTTTTGCTTTTGTTCGGTACCGCAGGAACGTTGTCATTCTACGACTATCTCAAACGCGAAAAAAACATCGCACTCATTGCCAGTTGTGCATTCTTCGCTTTGGGCGTGCTGACCAAAAGCATTGCCCCACTAATGCTGCTACCGGGTATTTTACTCTATACCCTGAGCATTGGAAAATTGAGATCCGTCCTGCTCAACAAATCCTTTTGGTTCAGCCTGATCATCTCCGCTACCTTAATCGGTCTGGTATATTTTCTGAGAGAACAACAGGATCCTGGCTATTTGAAGCGCGTTTGGAACGACGAATTGTTTCCGCGCTACATGAACTTTAGCGAGAATTACGAGTATGAAAAACAAAGTTTCTGGTATTACTTTCAGGCCTTCCCGCAACGTTTGGGATGGTGGTTCTGGCTGATGATTCCTGCGGGGATTTTGCAAATCAGCCTTTGGAGGAAAGACTGCAACAGCCTGGGGCACTTTCTCTTTGCTGTGCTGTTTTTCTTTATCATGGTCATTTCATACGGCACCAAAAACTTTTGGTACGATGGGCCTGCACTGCCCCTTTTTGCTGTTCTTATTGCCATCAGTGCAGAACGAGTCTTGCAATACATGCAATTCAAATCATCCTGGCCCAAAAGGATGATCATCATTGTTGGGCTGTTGCTCATACTGGAGCATCCCTATCGGGAGGCCATTCAAAGGGTGGTTCATGAAAAAGAACATTGGTGGGATCGCGAAATCTATGGGGTCAGTTATCAATTGAGAAGCATCCTCAAAGCTGACGAAACCGAAACGCACTACAAAGTGCTCTACCCCGATCCAGTGGGTTACATCCCGTGGTTGTTCTATCAAAAAGCCATTGAACAGAAGCATCCGCAAACAAAGGTTTTGCATGTAAAAAGAGAAGATATTGAGCCGGGAGATCTGGTAATCTGTTCACAACAAAGCGAAAAAGACTGGCTTACTACAACCTTCCTTTGCAGCATCGAGCAAGAAATATTTACTTCGAGCATGTATCGGATAGAAGGAAAGAAATGAAACAGAAAGAACGCGCCCTCGAAATAGCTGCCATCTTAGAAGATTTATATCCTGAAACACCCATTCCACTCGATCACAAAGATGCTTATACCCTACTGATTGCCGTATTGCTCTCTGCACAATGCACGGATGAAAGGGTCAATCAGATCAGTCCGCATTTATTCTCCAGAGCTGATAATGCAGAAGATATGTGCCAGCTGGAAGTGGATGAAATTCGCGAAATCATTAAGCCATGTGGCCTTTCTCCCGCAAAATCGAAAGCCATTGCCGGCCTCAGCAGAATTTTAATGGACCAATACGGCGGCAAAGTTCCCAATACCTTTGAAGCCTTAGAAGCCTTGCCCGGGGTTGGTCATAAAACCGCCTCGGTGGTTATGAGTCAGGCTTTTGGCCATCCCGCCTTCCCGGTAGACACCCACATTCACCGCCTTGCCTGGCGCTGGAAATTAAGCAATGGAAAAAGTGTTGAGCAAAGCGAAAAAGATCTCAAGCGCTTATATCCGGAAGAACTCTGGAACAAGCTGCATTTACAGATCATTTTCTTCGGCAGATCTCACTGCCCCGCAAGAGGCCACAACCCCTACGAATGTCCTATTTGCAAAAACTACGGCAGGGCCGAACTTTTTCGCGAGTATGATAAAATGATGAGCAAGCGGAAAAAGCGATGAAGTTACCACAACCGAGCAAAGGATTTTTTCGACTGTCGGAAGTTGCCGCCATGATGCAGGAACTGGTTGAAGTTGGCTTCAGCGAATACTTATGGATCAGGGCAGAGATTGTGAAGCTGCAGGTTTACGGCCAAAAAGGGCATTGCTATCTCACGCTTGCGGAAAAGCAAAACGGGCAAATCATCGCCGAATTCAGGGCCAATATATGGGCTTTTGATTTTCGCCGTATTTCCGCATCCTTTCGAAATGAAGTGGGAGAAGAACTCAGGCAGGGACTCGAAGTCATGATTTTTGGTCGGCCCTCCTACCACCCTCAGTACGGGCTTAGTTTAAATATAAAAGATATCGACACCCGTTTCAGCCAGGGTGTGATGGCTCGACAAAGGCAGGAAACCTTAGATTGGTTGCGCAAAGAGGGCTTGATAGAACTGAATAAGAGCAAATACTTATCGGCTTTGCCGGGCAGAATAGCCGTAATTTCAGAGGCGGCAAGCGACGGCTATCGCGATTTTCATGTTAAACTGATTGAACAGGCCCCCCAATTCAACATTCAAGTCGATCTATTTCCTGCGCGTTTGCAGGGAGAAGCAGCCGTGCAAGAGATCGCTCTGCGCCTAAGGGAGATCGCCCTAAAGCAAGACAAATATGACCTATGCTGCATTGTACGCGGGGGTGGTGGCGAAGTAGGTATGAGCTGTTATGATCAGGTGGCATTGGTTGCTGAAATCGCAAAGCATCCGTTGCCTGTGCTTACCGGAATCGGGCACAGCACCAACTTAACCGTAGCCGAACAAATTGCCTGGAAAAACTTGATCACCCCCACTGATCTTGGGTATTTCATTCTAGAACGCTTTAAATCCGCAGAGCTCCGTTTAATAGAATCGGGAGCGCAATTGAAAAAACTGCCAACCGACTACCTGTTCAATCAAACGGAATATCTCTCTGAGTTAAGCCATCATTTAATAAACAGATCCAATGCACACCTCAAGCATGCAAACAGACAACTCAGCCACCTCAGCGGAAATCTCGAAAAAGAGGTCAGGGGCATTACCCGTTTAAATCGTCAAAGAATTCTCGGCCATGAAGCAGACCTAAAACGAAGTGCAGAAAGACGTCAGAAAACAGCCCGGCAAGAGTTACAGGCCTGGGAGGTGGCTTTACTACAAAGCGGAAATGAACGTTTATTCCGCGCCCTTCAAAAACTAAACATGCTGCAAACAAAAAAAGAACTTCTCGATCCAGCAAGGGTACTTCAACGAGGGTATAGCATAGCCCGTTACCAAGGCAAATCCATCCAACAGGCCGAACAGCTTCCGCCTGATGCGACACTCGAGATCGAAGTATTGCAAGGAAAAATTGCCGCCCGCTTTATTAAATTTGAATCCCATGAGCGCAAAAAAGACTGAACTAAATTACGATGCGGCCATTGAAGAGCTGGAAGAAATCATCAACGGTTTGGAAGATGAATCCATCGGGGTGGATGAATTGTCAGACCGCATCAAAAGAGCTGCCGAACTCATTCAGTTCTGCAAAGCCAAATTGTACCGAACCGATGAAGAAGTAAAAGAAATACTAACAGCACTGCAAGCCAAAGAAGAGGGGGCTTAAGCACCACACAGGTAATTTTCAGCCCGGGAGAAAAGTTGCGCATGCGCCACCTGAATCATCTAAATAATGAATTAACCGAAGTTATGCTTTGAAACTCAAGCTGAGATTCAACTGATCAGTTCTTCCTTCAAACAGGAAATTTCCTCGAGTATTTCCATGATTTCCGAGGGATTCATGGCCTCCACCAGCCGCATTCTAAAAGGCTTGAAGTGCGGAATGCCCTTAAAATAATTGGCATAATGCCGACGCATCTCGAAAACGCCTGTTCTTTCGCCCTTCCAACGAATGCTTTCCTGAAAGTGAATGCGGCACATTTCCACCCGTTCGCTCAGCTCAGGACCGGCATGCAACTCACCGGTTTGAAGAAAATGTTTCACCTCTCTAAATATCCAAGGGTAACCAATGCTCGCTCTGCCGATCATCAGACCATCCACCCCGTAGGTATCGAGTAAATGCTGTGCTTTCTGTGGGCTGTCTACATCGCCATTGCCAAAGATTGGGATGTGTATGCGCGGATTGTCCTTCACCTTGCCAATCAAAGTCCAGTCGGCCTCTCCCTTGTACATTTGCTTGCGGGTGCGGCCGTGTATGCTGAGTGCCTGTATGCCAATGTCCTGCAATCTTTCGGCAACCTCCACAATGTTTTTCGTTTGTTCATCCCAACCCAAACGGGTTTTTACGGTCACCGGCAAATGGGTTGAATCCACCACAGCTTTGGTCATTTCCACCATTTTATCGATGTCTTGCAGCAAGGCAGCTCCTGCCCCTCTGCAGGCCACATTCTTCACCGGGCACCCGTAGTTGATATCGATCAAATCAGGACTCACTGCGGTGGCGATGCGGGCTGCTTCGCGCATATGGTCGATATCGCTACCAAAAATCTGAATACCAATGGGGCGTTCTTCTTCAAAAATATCGAGCTTTTGGAGGCTCTTGGCTGCATCGCGTATGAGCCCTTCGGATGAAATGAACTCCGTGTACATCAGATCCACTCCATTGAGCTTACAAACCTTTCGAAAAGGCGGATCACTTACGTCTTCCATAGGAGCGAGCAAGAGGGGCTGATCAGGCAATTCTACAGGACCAATTTTTACCATTAGATTTGCAAAGATACTCGAAGCATTTTGAAGCCGTTCTCCAACCTTTCACGCCTGCTCATTGCAGTGGGTATTTTTCTGATCATCGCCACCATTGCTGCCCAGTTTGCCAATTGGTTGGGCGGAATATTATATGGCACCGACCTCTCTTTTATCGCTGAACAACTTTCTGCCAATCATAACGCATTGAGCATGGCTGATGCGCGTTCTTTTCGCTTCTCACAAGGAGTGAGCAGTGCACTGGGTTTCATGGGCACAGCCTTGATTCTGCCTTTGATTTTTAGGGAGCGCATCGGCTCATTTTTGGCATGGAACAAAAGCGATGGCTCAAAATACATTGAAGCCTTTTTGATCATGATGGTGGGCATTCCCTTTCTCGGTGGGCTCATTGCCTGGAACGAAAGCATTGCATTCCCTTTGCCCGAAAGTGCGCTCAACACCATTCGCAATTTGGAGGAGATCAACAATCGCGCCTATGAGCTGATGCTGCGGAGCAACAGAATACTCGATATCTTTGCATGCATTCTGGTTATGGCTGTCATACCCGCCTTGGGCGAAGAATGGTTGTTCAGAGGGGTGTTGTTTAAAATTTTTGAAGACTGGACTGGTCGAAAATTTTGGGCGGCCATCATCACCACGGTCATTTTTGCTCTGATTCATTTTCAGTTGTTCAAGATTGTTCCGATGATGGTGCTGGGGATGCTGTTTGGACTCATCAGGGCATGGAGCAACAGCATTTGGCCGGGGGTATGGCTTCATTTTGTTAACAATTCACTTGCAGTGGTGGGATATGTTATTGCATCGAAAAACAACTCCTTGAGTTTTCTGGATCCCGATTATGTCTTCCCGCTTAGTGTGCAAATCATTAGTGCCATTCTGTTTATTTTATTGGTTTTCAGGTTTTATATGAATCGCGAAACACAAGCCGAACTAGAGCATGCCTGATAAAAATTTACTCATACGCAGCATCAGTGGCGGCTTTTATGTACTCATACTCAGTTTGGCCCTACTCGAGGGTCTTCAATGGTCGTTGCTCTTGTTTCTTTTGTTTGCATTTTTTGCCAGCTTTGAGCTCTTTAAAACAGAATATCACCATCGACTCAGTGCACTGGCCGATGGTTTTCTTTTTGCACTTATTGCAGCCTCCTTTTACCTAAGAAAAAGTGGATATGCCGATTCCTTGTCACCCTGGCTTCCCTATGTTGCGGGTGTAGCCGTTGCCATTATGGTGACACGCAGAAAGCTCAGTGGAGCAAGTACTTGGTCCATTTTCAGATCACTTGTTGGTCTTGCCTACCTGTACATCGGTCTCGGCTTGTTGCTGAGGTGCGGAGGCCCCTTGAATGCCCCTGAAATATTTCGTGGTGAAGCCGTTCTGTTCGTTTTTATTCTCCTTTGGAGCAGCGATACCTTTGCCTATCTCACAGGAAGAAAGTGGGGAAAATACAAACTCGCTCCCGCGATCTCTCCGGGTAAAACCATCGAAGGTTTGCTCGGTGGATTGCTCATCACCCTAATAATTGCCCCTTTTGCAGGAGCCTTTTTTTGTGGATATCCTTGGTTTTTAAGTATGGTACTGGCTTTGGTCGTGGTCATTTCCGGCACATTGGGAGACCTCACCGAGTCGGCTTGGAAACGTTTCCACGGCATTAAAGACAGCGGGAAAATGCTGCCCGGGCACGGCGGCTATCTCGATCGATTGGACTCCGCATTTTTGGCTGGTCCATGCGTCTATTTCATGCTACATTTTTGGCCTTTGTAAACGTTAAGAAATTATTACTCAAAGCAACAGAGATTGACCAAACATTGTATAGTTTTGTCCCGACAAACAAAACGGTAACATTACCGACTGACAATTCATGACACTGAAATACAAGGAACCTGCTCCTATCAAAAAAGATCATCTGAATCCGTTAGATTCGATGATGGAGCGCTTCTCAGAGGCCGC
>CAZYJD010000006.1:0-49307 GCA_964647785.1 uncultured Chitinophagaceae bacterium | reverse complement strand
TGCTGCCATCGTCGTTGTACAGCTTCAGGCGGTTGAAATTCTCTACATAATTGGGCGCTTCGAGGTCAATAATGCGTTCTCCTTCAAACACATCGGCTTTCATCCCTTCTTCGTATTGCAAGAGATGGCCGTTCATATGGTGCACAATCTGATGTTCTCCTGCTACAAATTCAACTGCCTTCACAAAAGTGTCGTGCGCTAGTTCGTATGGCACCTTCACCACAAAAAAGCGGTCGCGATTGTTGCCGGCAATGTATATGCTATCGAGCCAGAGGGTGAGGTCGGGTTTGCCGAGTTTCGAGAGCAATGACAGTTCGGGCAGTACAGGCTCTTCTCCACTGCCTTCTGCAGCGCCATTTTCAGCCCAATGGCGAATCATTTCTCTTTCTTCGGCTGAGAGGTAGCGCTCTCCCACAAAATGGCTGTATTCCGGGTCGGCCGGCCAGGGAGGCATGTACCCGCTTTGGGTCACCCGCACGATGGTCTTCTTCTTGCGATATACTTCCCGGTAGTTGGAAAGCGGAAAAGGAGCAGTGCCTCCATCGCGGTGGCAGGGGTAACAACGTTCGTAAATCAGAGGGGCAATATCCTTTCGATAGGTATAGGCACTTTCTCCTTGCCGGCAGCTTTGGATGGCCGCCAATATGATCAGGCCAATCAGGTATGGAAGCTTATTCGATTTCAATGCTGCAACCAATGGGTTCTTTGTAAGATGTTTCGGGATATCCTCCATTCAATCCTGCCAGGATGGCTTCTTTGGCAAAATTACGCCCGTGTCCGCCGTATTTCCTGCCCAGTTCTTTTACCCATTCATCCATTTTTCCGTGGTACAGACATTCCTGATTAGCATTGTACACAAAAACTTCCGGACTCACCGTGGCTCCAAATTCCTCGGTCATCCGCAAATCCTTGTCAATGATCAAAGGAACATCAAACTGATAGCGATCTACAAAGGCATTGATTTCTTCAGAAGTGTACAAATCACCGGGAATCACGCCCGTAAACAGAACACCTGAATCGGAAAAAGTACGGTACAACTGCATAAACTCTTTGCTGTAGTTCATGGCCAGCGGACAATCGGGTACAATAAACAGAAAACAGGCCAGTTCATGCTGTTCAAGGCCATGTTCATCCCAGTATGAAGGGGTGTTTTGGGCTTCTTTTTGGCGGCAGCTGAAAAAAAGAAGCAAACTCAAGAGGGTCCAAAGTTGTGCTTTCGTGGGCTTCATCCTAATTTCGGGACCTCAAAATTAACATGCCTATGAAAACTTGGTTGAATATTCCCGAAAAACACGATTTCAGCATACACAATCTCCCTTATGGCGTTTTTGAATGGGAGGGGCAGGATCGACTTGGCGTAGCCATAGGCGATTTTGTAATTGACATCTACGCCTTGGCAGAATGGGGCCATCTCGATGTTGCCAATGCGCCTTCACGGGTTTTTAAATCAGGCACATGGAATGACTTTATTTCATGCGGGAATGTCGCCTGGCGTTCCTTGCGCAAACAACTGCAGACCTGGTTGGGCGATGAACAAAGCGTTTTGAACGGAGAACGGGAAGTGTTTCTCAAACCGATCTCAGGACTCAAACTCAAAATGCCGGTGCAGGTGGGCGATTACACCGATTTTTACAGCAGTCGCGAGCACGCCACCAATGTGGGGAAAATGTTCCGCGACCCCGACAACGCCCTCTTGCCAAACTGGCTTCACATACCGGTGGGGTACCACGGTCGCGCATCGAGCATTGTGGTTTCGGGCACGCCCATCAAGCGCCCGCACGGACAATTGATGCCTCCGGGAGCAGAAGCACCGGTTTATAAGGCCAGCGGCCGACTGGATATTGAGCTGGAAATGGCCTTCGTGGTAGGCAGTACCACCCGCCTCGGCGATCAGATTCCCGTGCAGGAAGCGGAAGAACACATCTTTGGGATGGTGTTGTTCAACGACTGGAGCGCACGTGATATTCAAAAGTGGGAATACGTTCCTTTGGGTCCGTTTCTCGGTAAAAATTTCGGTTCAACCATTTCTCCATGGATTGTGCCCATGGAAGCCCTGGAGCCTTTTAGGGTAGCCGGTCCGGAGCAAGAGCCTCAGCCCCTGCCTTATCTTCAGCAAAAGGGTGAGCACGCTTTTGATATTCAGCTGGAAGTGGATTTGGCACCACAAGGGGAGGACTACACCACCATTTGCAAGAGCAATTTCAAATACATGTACTGGAGCATGGCTCAACAGCTGGCACACCATACAGTGAATGGCTGCAATGTGCGCGTGGGCGATCTAATGGCCAGTGGCACCATCAGCGGTCCGGATAAATCGAGTTTCGGTAGTTTGCTGGAATTGAGCTGGAGCGGCAGGGAACCGATTGCTTTGAACAACGGTCAGAGTCGCACCTTCCTCGAGGACGGCGATACGGTGCGCATCAGAGGGTTTGCGGAAAAAGACGGCTTGCGCATTGGTTTTGGCGAGTGCGTTGGAACCATCATTCCCTGACACTACATCACCGAAAAACCGTGAATCTCATGCAGCTGCCTGTTCAAGGCTTCCCGATGATCGGGATGGGCCAGGTGCACCAGAATGCGGGCCCTTTCCTTCAGGCTTCTTCCGAATAAATTGGCCGCGCCATACTCGGTAACCACCCAATGCACATGCGAACGGGTGGTGACCACCCCTGCACCTTTTTTCAGTTCCACCACGATGCGGCTCTCGCCCTTTCCGGTAATGGAAGGAAGGGCAATAATGGGCTTGCCGCCTTCTGAAACTGAAGCGCCGCGGATAAAATCCATTTGACCGCCAACGCCAGAAAACATTTTACCCCCAATACTATCGGCACAAACCTGTCCGGTTAAGTCCACCTCTATGGCGCTGTTGATGGCAACCATGCGTTTGTGCCTGCTGATGACCGACGGATCGTTTACATAATCGCAATCCAGCATACGAACCATGGGGTTGTCATCCACAAAGTCGTACAGCTTGCGGCTTCCCACCATAAAACTACCAACGATTTTAAAGCGGTGCTTGTCTTTGTATTTGCCGGTGATCACCCCTTTTTCAACCAGCGGAATGATGCCATCGGAAAACATTTCTGAATGGATGCCGAGATCCTTGTGATTGCCCAGTTTGGCCAGCACCGCGTTGGGCACCCCGCCAATGCCCATTTGCAGGGTGGAGCGGTCTTCAATCAGTTCAGCCACAAAACCGCCTATTTTCTGATGAACTTCAGTAAGAGCGGGAGGCAGCACTTCAGGCAGGGGTTCGGCATGTTCCACAGCAAAATCAATGTCGTGTATGTGGATGTAGCCATCGCCATGCGTTCGCGGCATATACGGATTGATTTGAGCAATGATGATGCGCGCCTCTTCAATGGCCGCCTTGCTGGCATCGATGCTTACGCCAAGGGAGCAGTAACCGTGCTCATCAGGGGGTGATACACTGATCAGTGCCACATCGAGCGGAATGATTTTGCGGTGAAAGAGCTGGGGCACCTCACTTAAAAATACAGGGATGTAACTGCCCCGGCCTTTTTGTACGCACTGCCGCACATTGGAGCCGATAAAAAGGGCATTGATGTTAAAAATGCCTTCATATTCTTCTGCGGCATAGGGGGCTTCCCCTTCGGTATGCAGCTGAAAAATATTCACATTGCTCAGTTCAGGCGCACGCTTCACCAACTCCCGAATCAGCAGTTGCGGGGCTGCTGCAGCGGTGTGTATATAAATATTAAAACCTGATTGAATGGCTTTGAGGGCTCCTGAAGCAGTGGTAATCATACGGGCAAAGGAGCAAGCTTCCGGCAGTTCTTCAAATGAGAATCATCAGTTTGACGATTTATTTTTTAAAGCTCGCGATTGAGCAATGGCAGTTGAAGCAGTTCCTGATAAACCGGCAGTCTTTTCAGAAAACCAATTTGCCGTGCATGTTCTATTTTGTGAATATCAGATCCCAATGCGTGCAGGAGCTGATTTTTGAGCAAGTATTCTGCGGCTTTTTTTACCTGCGGGCCATAATGCCCCGTAAACGACATCATATTGGCCTGAAAGAGGATGCCGGATGCCGCCAGGGTTTCGAAATGCCTGAAATCCTTGAGCAGATAATGGTAGCGTTCCGGATGGGCAAACACCACCTTATATCCTCTCAGCTGAAGTTCAAAGAACACTTCTTCCAGAAAGGCAGGTCGATCGACGTAGTTGGTTTCTACCAATACATAGGTATCGCTCAGGCAAAGCAGGGGTTTGTCTTGTTTCAGGTAGGTTTCGATGAACCATTCATCGAGGTAATACTCTGCTGCTGCAGAAAACTGCATATCGGGGAGTTGCTCCTGCACCGCCTCCTGAACGCCATGCAGAGCTTCGGCAATTTGTTCATGTGTATTGGGGTACAGATCGTTGATGATATGGGGCGTGGTGATCACTTTACGCACCCCCTGACCGTATAGCTCGCGCAGAATCTCCAGGCTTTCTTCAACTGCAGCAACTCCATCGTCCAGTCCGGGTAAAAGATGGCTGTGAAAATCAGTGCTCAGGCTGCGGTCGGGCTCGGCAGCAATTTTTTCCTTTCTTTTAAAAAGTGAAGAAAGAAAGGCCATGCTTTAGTCTTCTGAATCAGAACTTTCCTCAATCTCCAGCGCGCTGAGGTATTCTTTGAGTTCGGTGATGATGGGCACTTCCATCAGAGGGGCCTGAAGCTCATTGGCCATGAGCACTGAAACCCAGTCGAGCCGATAAATCATATCGTATACCGATGGAATGTTACAGGTTGGTACGAATAAAGGAAGCACCTTGTTGTTGTGCATTTCCAGATGGCTTTGAACAAAATCGAAACGCGCAGCTACCCTCGGATTGAGATCGGTATAGAGCAGAATGAAATTGCTGGGCAGTTTTTCATGATAACTTTCCAGCACATTGTGGTTTGACTCGGGAAGTACATTCACAAAACCCTCAACTTTGGCATTTTCTTGCAGTTGCTGTGAGAATCGCACGGCAACAGCTGCGTAATGGCGGTCTGCCAGTATCACAAACTTCTGGTGCAGGGCTGATTTAAAAAAGCTGAAAATCCTTTCGGCAGAAGCAATTTGCGTTTGCTGGTGTTCATTGAACTGATCGCGGGTGCGCTCAATTTCTGCCCTGGTATCTTCCAGTTCACCCTCCAGTTCACCCAGTATCAACAGGAGATAAGACAATCCGTAACCAATGGTCATTCGCGGTTGAAAGCCGCTTTCCAAAGCATAGGTTTTCAGCTGATGCGCTTCAGCAAGCTCTTTCAATTTACCCCCACTGGTGATGATTAAAATGCGACAATTGCGCTCAATTGCTTCGCTGAACATTTGCAGGGTTTCTTCGGTGTTTCCGCTGTATGAGTTGAGCACCACCAGGCTGTTTTCAGAAGCATAAGCCGGCAAATGGTAATCGTTGAGGGCTTCTATGGGAATGCTCATTTTATCAAAAAAGAGCGATTTGGCAATGGTGGCACCGATGCCGGAGCCTCCCAAACCGCCGAGGATTACATTGCTAAAATCGGCCGATTTTAAGCCGTGAGCGCTGTAAGTGTTCAATACAAAATCTAACTGTTGTGTAAAGTTGTGAAGCGAAGATTCGTGGGTAATCATTAAGTGGTATTTTTGATTGCCAAATTTAGCGATAAGGGACAAAAGTGAAGGAAGAGCAAGATGAAAATATCTACATTCAGTACAGTTTTACGGCTGATCGCGGTCAACAGCCTCTCCGGCTCGATCGATTTATAACCGATCGGGTGGAAGGGGCCAGTCGCGCCAAAGTTCAGCAGGGCATATCTGATGGGCTGGTTCGGGTGAACGGAAAAGTAGAAAAAAGCAATTATAAGGTGAAGGCGGGAGACCTTGTTGAGGTGGTGAGTTTACAGGAACCGAGGAAATTAGAAGTTCTGCCTGAAGATATGCCCCTCGACATTGTTTATGAAGATGAGCATCTTGCCGTGATCAATAAACCTGCCGGCTTGGTGGTGCATCCCGGACATGGCAATCATACAGGCACCTTGGTGAACGGATTGGCTGGGTATTTTCACACCGGGAAAATTGAGCAAAACGAACGACCCTGGCTGGTGCATCGCATCGATAAAGATACCTCAGGACTGTTGGTGATTGCCAAGACTGAAAAAGCTTTGAGCGCCTTGGCACGTCAGTTCAAGGACCACAGCATTCACCGCCGCTATTTGGCCCTTGTTTGGGGGCGCTTTGAAGAATCTGAAGGAACCATTGAAGGCCATATTGCCAGAAGTGCGCAAGACCGAAAGAAATTCACCGTTTACCCCGAAGGTGATCACGGAAAACACGCCATAACGCACTACAAGGTTTTAGAAGATTTTACCTACACCAGTTTGGTGGAGTGCAGGCTGGAAACCGGCCGCACCCATCAAATACGCGTGCACATGAAATACATTGGGCATACCCTTTTCAACGACCGCGATTATGGTGGAGATAAAGTTCTGAAGGGTGTGGTATTTAGCAAATACCGGCAGTTTGTTGAAAATTGCTTTGCCCTATTGCCGCGTCAGGCCTTGCATGCCCGTGAGTTGGGTTTTGTGCACCCTGAAAGCGGTGAACACATGCGCTTTACCGCTGAATTGCCTGATGATTTTGCAGCTGTGCTTGAAAAATGGAGAAGAGTAAGTGCCGTTTATGATTTTTCGGATGATGAAAATTAAATTCCGCTTTTTGGCAACAGTGCTGGTGCTTTGCTTAAGTACCGCATGGCTGCAAGCGCAGTCGCCCTGGTCGCTAGACTTCAATGGAGGAGGAGCATTCAGCCTGATTCCCCGATCGCCCAAAGACAGCCTTATTTCTTCAGCCGCTTATTATGGCGGCTTACGCCTGAATTATCGCACCAGCGATCGCACAGACCTGTTTGTACAACCCAATGTTCGGGCCCTGGCCTTTAGCCTTCAGCGCTCCGATCAGTTGTTTCGCCGCACCTATACCGATTTGATGATGGGCATGGAATGGGCACCCGGAGGGATGAATCAATCTTCTTTGGAGTTCGGATTTGCCGGAAGCTATATGTTCCGATCCGTGGCAAGAGGCACCGCTGTTAATAGCTTGGGCAATAGGCAATATGTAGAGCTGAGTGAAAACTATCGCTTTGCAGCAGAAGCATTTGCCGCACTGAATATGGCCTTTACAACCAGCCTCAGTCTGAAAGCCGGGCTTCATTATTCCTTTTTCCGCCATCCCACTGCTTCGTTTATCGAGGGAAGACCTTCGCACATGACCCTGGGGCTGCAGTATCGCTTGTTAGGAGGGAAACAGCAAGCACCGGTGGTTATTAAAGGAGATCGGCTTGAGCGTTATGACGAGATAACGGCTTTCAAAAAGCAAGGGGTGCTGATTGTTCAAAAAATACCTTACCAAAAGGAATCAGAGTTTATTCAGGAAAAGGATTTTGAGGTGATGAAATACCGCACCGATAGTGCAAACCGCTGGTTGCAACATGCATTCGATTCGGTGTACCATTTCAGTAAGGTCATTTTTGTAGACGCCAATGAGATGGATGCCATTTCTAAACAACAATGGGAAAAAACCTCCACCGAATTTAGGGCAGGTCAAGAGCCACCCTACATGATTGCCCTGGTTGGCAGTTATTTCTATGAACTGAACAGAAATGTAAACAATGGGCTGTTTGTGTACGATGCGCAAATGCAGTTTAAGAGTCTTCCCTTCCCCGGTTTCAGTAGTTTTCGCTCCATACGCCAGTTCTTCTACGATCGGGAAGCGTTGTTCTCGATGGTGAATTGGTTCAATAATGCACTCCTGAAATACGAGGCAGTGTGTTCACCCAATTAGATACCTGTGCATAAGGTTCTGTTCCTCCTATGCCAAGCATGGTTAATTTTGAATTGAATGAACATTCATTTGATCGCCATAGGAGGCGCAGTGATGCACAATCTTGCTCTGGCACTTCAGAACAACGGACACCGGGTAAGCGGGAGTGATGACGAAATTTACGAACCGGCCAAAAGCCGAATTCAGAAAGCCGGCTTGCTCCCAGAAAAAGAAGGGTGGGATGCCTCCCGCATTCAACCTGATCTCGATGTGGTTATTTTGGGTATGCACGCCAGGGTGGATAATCCTGAATTAATCAAGGCACAAGAATTGGGTCTTAAAATTCAATCGTTCCCGGAGTTTTTTGCCGAGCACTGCCGAAATAAAAAACGGGTGGTGATTGCCGGCAGCCATGGCAAAACAACCACCACAGCCATGATCATGCATGTGCTGAAAGACCAAGGCGTTGATTTTGATTATTTGGTGGGAGCACAGTTGAAAGGCTTTGATACCATGGTTCGCCTGAGTGATGCACCTCTGGCTATAATAGAAGGCGATGAGTACCTCAGTTCTCCGATTGATCGGAGATCGAAGTTTCTATGGTATAAGCCTGATATTGCAGTAATTACTGGAATTGCCTGGGATCATATCAATGTTTTCCCAACGGAAGAAGAATACCTGCAAACCTTTTTGGAATTTGTTTCCGGCATGTTGGAAGATAGCCTGCTGTTTGTCTATAGAAACGAGGCAGAATTACCAAGATTGGAGCACGCTGCAAACGGCAAATGGTACACCTACGACACCATGGAGCACCAACGAAACGGCGAAGAGCTGTCCATCAACGTAAAAAAAGAAATGTTCCCACTTCGTGTTTTTGGTGCACATAACTTGCAAAACCTACAGGCGGCCAAATTGGTGTGTGCCGCGCTTGGCATCAGCGATCTCG
Source organism: uncultured Chitinophagaceae bacterium (assembly GCA_964647785.1). GTDB lineage: Bacteria > Bacteroidota > Bacteroidia > NS11-12g > UBA9320 > CAZYJD01. Next base: position 40,571 of record CAZYJD010000006.1, on the reverse strand, counting down.
ATTTCGCCCGATCAGCATCAACCTTTGAGGGCGCCGGAAAACGACTGGAAAAAGTATATGAAACCGAAAAGCTGGTCATCTTCCGCGATTTTGCCCATGCACCAAGCAAGGTGAAAGCCACCACGCTGGCTGTGCGCGAACAATACCCCGACCGGCTTTTTGTGGCCGCTTTTGAATTGCACACCTTCAGCAGCCTGAAAGATGATTTTATTGACGCTTACAAAGACAGTCTTACACCGGCCGATAAGGCTTGGGTGTATTGTGATCCGCATGTTTTTGAAATGAAGCGCATGCCCGTGTTGAGCTCAGATCGCATTCAGCAAGCCTTCGGTGAAGGGGTTGAGGTGCTCGGAAAGAGAGATGCGCTGCAGTCGGCTATTCAAAAAGCCCTGCGTCCGCCTGCGGTGCTGCTGCTGATGAGTTCGGGCAACTTTGGAGGCATGCAAGCCAATGTTTTCGGTCTTACGGATGCAACGAATGAAAAAGGGCAACGGTCTTGAAACCAAATAAATTCTTATGAAAAAAATAATTACCAGTCTATTCTCACTCATTCTTTTCAGCACGCAGGTGAACGCTCAGATGTACAATTTGCAGGTGAGCCAAGTGCCTTATGATACATTGATAGGCGCCACCATGTATAGCATGATTTCACCATGGCAGGATCCTTCCGAAGAGCTGGATCCCATTGAATTTTCAACACCCTTTAGAATGGGAAAAAACAGCTACTCATTCATCACCATTGATGGCGGGTATGTTATTCTAGGAGATACAGGTGAATCATTCAATGATTTTTTTGTGGTGGATGCGGCTTTCCTCAACCTTTGCGACCGTGGTTATGGAACCCCCACATCCATTTCGCCCATCCGATACAGTTTAACCGGGCAGCCCCGAGAGCGCATTTTAACCATCGAATGGAGAAACCATGGTTTTTACGGCGAGTGGTATCACATGAATGTTACGGAGGATTATGGCAATTTTAAAATCATATTGGATGAAGCCATGCAACAAGTGAAAATTCACTACGGTGAACATATGGTGAAAAGAGCTGCCTTGAGTTTGGAAGGTTATCCCGGCTACAGTGTTTACCTGGGCGAAGGAGAAGGTGGGGCAAACACCTTCTTTGGGACCACCCTTGCAGGCAGGCCCTCCGCACCAACCATTCATGAAATAGAGGCTGATACCTTTCTTAGCGGCATTCCTTCAGATAGCACATTGTATACGTTTAAAGTAGCAGAACCCCTTGCCGGTATGGAAGAACACTCTACCTTATCATTTGGTCTATATCCGCAGCCTGCAGGCAACTACTTCCGAATCAGATCCCATGAATTGGCTTTGTTGAACAATGCCCAGCTGAATATTTATGGCATGGATGGTAGATTGTGTCACTCTCAGCATTATGGCAAGGAGCAATTGGTGGAGATATCAGGGCTTCCTTCGGGCCTTTATGTGGTGGAACTGCGCAATCATTCCGCACAAGGACGTCATCTGCTCATCAAAGAATAAGCCAGCATAGAAGATAATGGTCATTTGGGTTCATCCAATGCCTCCAACAATTGATGCATAGCCAATGTAGCTTGTGCATGAATTTTCCTTCGCAATGTTCTTTTTGTAAGCAGGGTTTAAATATTACTTTTGCACCGCCGGCACGACCAGCTCCCCCTGAACTCCCCCAGGACCGGAAGGTAGCAAGGGTAGGGGGTTGTAGCGGTGCGATGCCGGCTTTTTTTTATTCCCGTGCAAGCCCGCACCAAGAAGCGTTTCTTTCTGCATCATCGTTAATAACTAAAGGATGAAAATTGGCCGTACAGGTTTAGCTTTGCAGCCAAATCAAAAGCCTCATGAAATTTTTTATTGACACCGCAAATCTCGATCAAATCAGGGAAGCCCACGAACTAGGCGTGTTGGATGGCGTAACCACCAATCCCTCGCTCATGGCCAAGGAAGGCATCTCCGGAAGACAAAACATTCTGAAACATTATGCCGATATCTGCAACATCGTGGATGGAGATGTAAGTGCGGAAGTAATTAGCACTGATTTTGAAGGAATGATCGCCGAAGGTAAAGAATTGGCTGCCATTGACGATAAAATTGTGGTGAAGGTGCCCATGATTAAAGATGGGGTGAAAGCATTAAAGTGGTTCAGCGACAATGGTATCCGCACCAATTGCACCCTCGTTTTTTCTGCCGGTCAGGCCATACTCGCTGCAAAGGCAGGGGCCTCATATGTTTCACCTTTCATTGGTCGCATCGATGATATGAATTGGGATGGCATGGAGTTGATTGCCCAGATTGTTCAAATCTATAGCATGCACGGCTTTGCTACCGAAGTGCTGGCAGCAAGCATTAGAAATCCTTTGCACATCGTGAAGTGTGCTGAAATGGGTGCTGATGTCTGTACCTGCCCATTGAACTCTATACTCGGGTTGCTCAACCATCCATTGACCGATATTGGTCTGGAGAAATTTCTTCAGGATCACCGGAAAAGCAATTCTTAATGCAATTATCCGGACCATCCTTCTCTTATTTTCTTGGGTGACGGGCATTTACCCGATCGATGGCGAGGTGAAAAATATCATTAGAAAAGAGCATCTTTGCTCTTATTGATGTTTCAATTGTAGACAATCGTGAGCCGCAACATTGTAATCATACCTACGTATAACGAGATCGAAAACATCGGTCTGATGCTCGATGCGGTCTTCGATTTGTCGGTTCCCTTTGATGTGCTCATCATTGATGATGGAAGTCCGGATGGAACGGCTGATGTGGTGAAGAAGCGCATGCCATCTTCTGATGGTCGTCTTCATCTGCTAGAGCGCAAAGGAAAACTGGGCCTGGGTACTGCATATATTGCAGGTTTTAAGTGGTGTCTGGAGCGCGATTATGATTTTATTTTTGAAATGGATTGCGATTTCTCACACAACCCAAAAGATCTATTGAGGCTATTGGATGCTGCTTCTGAGGCAGATGTGGTGGTGGGTTCGCGCTATGTCGACAACCTGGTGAACGTGGTGAACTGGCCCATGGGAAGGGTGCTTTTGAGTTATTTTGCTTCGTTTTATGTGCGCATGATTACCAGCATGAAAGTGATGGATACCACCGCCGGATTCGTTTGTTTTCGCCGGCAAGTGCTGGAGACCATCAATTTGGATGGCATCCGTTTCAAAGGTTACGCCTTTCAAATAGAAATGAAATTCACAGCTGTACAGGCCGGTTTTAAACTCAAAGAAATCCCGATCATTTTCACCGATCGCACCCGTGGAAGCAGCAAAATGTCTTCGGGTATCATCAAGGAAGCCCTCTTTGGGGTGCTGCAACTGAAGTTGCGCAGCCTGTTCAACCGAAAGTCTTTTGGTCGCAAATCCACCAACTGATCAGTACAGCAAACAACTTCTTGCTGTATATGTGTACATTCATCATTCCGTAAACAGAATTTAATCAGTCCTTAATAGTGCGGCTATTCCTTTGTACAAGATCAAGCAGTGCTGTGTAGGTTTAAACCATTCCTTGGTGTTTAGCCCACATGTCTCGCTGAATCTCTTGTGTTGTAAATAAGCGCACTATGGAAAATAAAAGGGCTCTGGAAATGGTGGTGATTTCCGATGTACATCTGGGCACCCACGGTTGTCATGCCAATGAACTCTGTGCATATCTGAAATCCATTCGGCCAAAGACACTCATCCTGAATGGTGATATCATCGATATCTGGCAGTTTAGAAAGAGCTACTGGCCCAAAAGCCATATGCGCGTGATCAAGGAAATAGTGAACATGGCCATCAATGGGGTTGAGGTCATCTACATCACTGGAAACCACGATGAAATGCTGCGAAAATTTGCAGGCTCAAAAATTGGAGGCATCCAAATCCTCAACAAAAAGGTGCTGGAAATGGACGGGAAGAAAATGTGGATTTTTCACGGAGATGTTTTTGATGTAACCATGCAATATTCCAAGTGGCTTACCCGATTGGGATCAGTGGGTTACGATCTGCTTATAAGGCTGAATACCGCTGTGAATAAATTTCTTGAGGGCATAGGCAGGGACAAAATATCCATCTCCAAGAAAATCAAGAACAGCGTGAAAAGCGCCGTTAAATACATCAATGACTTTGAGGGAATCTGCGCTGAACTGGCTGTCGAAAATGGCTATCATCAAGTGCTGTGCGGACACATACATGCACCGGAAATGCGTACCATACTAACCAAAAAAGGGCAAGTACAATATCTGAACAGCGGCGATTGGGTGGAAAATCTCACCGCCCTGGAATATGATCAGGGCGCCTGGCATTTGTTTTCTTTCTTCGAACATTTCGATCGCAATAAACTCAGCAGTATACAGGAAGAAGAACTGCTCGATCACAAAGAGCTGTTCATGCAATTGTTGATGGAATTCAATATGACCACGGCCGCCTGATGAAGGTGTTGTATGGCATACAAGCCACCGGTAACGGACATCTAACAAGGGCTCGAGAAATCATTCCTGAGTTGCGCAAAAAGGTTGAAGTGGACGTGCTCGTAAGCGGCAACCAAACGGAACTCAGCCTCCCCTTTGATTTGAAATACCAATTCGATGGATTTGGTTTTTATTTTGGGAATAAGGGAGGAATTGATCTTGTAAGAACGCTGAAGAACAACCACCTTGGGCGTTTCTTGGCTGAAATGCGCTCACTCAATTTAGAGTCCTATGACATTGTAATCACAGACTTTGAGCCCATCAGTGCCTGGGCGGCATTGCTGCAAGGGAAGTATTCTGTGGGCATTGGCAATCAATACGCCTTGCGTTCTCCCTGGGTGGCGAAACCGACAAGTCTTGATTTACTTGGCAAACTGGTGATAAGACATTACGCACCTGCCAAGTTTCACTACGGCCTGCATTATACATCTCGACATGAAAGTGTTTTCAAACCCATCATCCGCAAAGAAATCAGGGAATTGGAACCGCAAATGAGCGGTCATTATTTGGTTTATCTGCCCAGTTTTTCTGATGAAAGAATCATAGCTTTTCTCAGTCAATTTGAAAGCACCAATTGGGTGGTTTTCAGCAAGAAATCATCGAAGGCTTACCGCGTACAAAACATTCAAATCCACCCCATATCCGAACAATTGTTCATCCAAACATTGTCTGATGCCAATGGCGTGTTTTGCAATGCGGGTTTCGGCCTTACCACCGAGGCCATTTACCTGCAAAAGAAGCTCATTGTTCTGCCCATGAAAATGCAATACGAGCAACAGTGCAACGCCTTCAGTTTAAAACAATTAGGAGTGCCTGTGGTGCAGCAGCTGGATGAGCAGGCGGCGCGGCAAATGAGAGCATGGCTTGCCTCGGCCCATTACATCAATGTGTATTACACCGCTCAGGCACCTGTGTTGGTGAACATCATCCTTGAAGATTACATTCAGTATTCCAGCAGTGCGGTCAATTCAATGGGAAGAAGACTCCGGGCAGCACGCTTCTGAACCAAGATATTGGTCTTCCACAAAAGGAAGGTTCAATGTTGCATAAACAAAAAGCCCGCTGAATGGCGGGCTTTATTCTTTGTATTTGGCTTTTGGCTGATTAAGCCAGTACGATGATCTTATTGTTGAGCACCTCGACTATGCCCCCTTGTATTTCAAAATGCTGGGCACCTTCAGCCGTACTTACGGTGATGGTTCCTTTCTCCAGTGCTGAAATGATGGGAGCGTGGTTGTTCAGGGTTTCAAATTTGCCTCCTTTGCCTGGAAACTTCACTGAAACCGCTTCACCTTCAAAGATGGTTTTCGACGGGGTTACAATTTCAACGTACATAATGACTGCTTAGGCGTTGGCTTCTTTTAACATCTTTTCACCGGCTTCAATCACCTCTTCAATGGTTCCCTTCAGGTTGAATGCAGCTTCAGGATATTGATCCACTTCACCGTCCATGATCATGTTAAAGCCTTTGATGGTTTCGTTGATATCTACCAATACTCCGGGAATACCGGTGAACTGCTCTGCAACGTGGAATGGCTGCGAGAGGAAACGCTGAACACGACGCGCACGGTGCACCACCTGCTTATCTTCTTCACTCAATTCATCCATACCAAGAATGGCAATGATATCTTGAAGTTCTTTGTAGCGCTGGAGCAACTCTTTCACACGCTGGGCGGTATTGTAGTGTGCATCTCCAACGATCTCACGGGTGAGGATACGCGAAGTGGAGTCCAAAGGATCCACCGCAGGATAGATCCCCAAGGCGGCAATCTGACGGCTCAATACCGTGGTGGCATCTAAGTGAGCGAAGGTGGTTGCCGGTGCGGGGTCAGTAAGGTCATCCGCAGGTACATATACCGCCTGTACCGAGGTGATAGACCCTCTGTTGGTACTGGTAATACGCTCTTGCATGGCACCCATCTCAGTGGCCAAGGTTGGCTGGTAACCCACCGCTGATGGCATACGTCCCAAGAGGGCCGATACTTCAGAACCTGCTTGGGTAAAACGGAAAATATTGTCAACGAAGAAGAGGATGTCCCTTCCACCTGACTGCTCATCGCCATCGCGGTAATATTCTGCAACTGAAAGTCCGCTCAGGGCTACACGGGCGCGAGCTCCGGGAGGTTCGTTCATCTGTCCGAAAACAAATGTTGCCTTGGAGTTTTTAAGTTTTTCGGTATCAACTTTGCTCAAATCCCAACCACCTTCTTCCATCGACTTCATAAAGTCTTCACCATAATCGATGATGCCTGATTCAAGCATCTCACGCATCAGGTCATTTCCTTCACGCGTTCTTTCTCCTACTCCGGCAAATACCGATACCCCATCATAAGCCTTGGCAATGTTGTTGATCAATTCCTGAATCAATACGGTCTTTCCTACTCCGGCTCCACCAAACAATCCAATCTTACCTCCTTTTGCATATGGCTCAAGAAGGTCGATTACTTTGATACCAGTATAAAGGGGCTCTGAAGAAGTGGAGAGGTTTTCGTAAGCCGGCGCTGGTTGGTGAATGGCACGACCGTTTGAATTGTCCAGCTCACCAATACCGTCAATGCTTTCGCCAACAACATTGAACAACCTGCCCCGAATGGCATCACCAACAGGCATTTTTATGGGCGCGCCAGTATCTCTGGCTTCCATTCCGCGTACAAGACCATCTGTTGAGTCCATCGATACGGTACGAACGGTGTTATCGCCAAGGTGCTGCTGCACTTCGAGGATTAACTTGTTGCCTTCGTCTTTGGTCACCTCCAGACAGTTGTAAATTTCGGGAAGGCTGGCACCCTCCTGATCGAAAATCACGTCCACAACTGGGCCGATGATCTGTGTAATTTTACCGGAATTTGTGTTCATCGTATTGAAAATTCTGTTCGTTTTAAAATCAGCCGCAAAAGTATCAATATTGACAGCATTTTGTTTATCAAATTCAAAAAAAATAGACCACTAAACCTGATTGGTTGTTTTTTTTATAGAAGCATTCCATATTTTGGAAAATAGGAGTTAATTTGGCTCTCCTAAACTACTTATTTCAAACTACTACTATGAATAAGTTCAAAATCTTCGTTGTAGAAGACGATGAATGGTATGGTGAAATACTCACCTATCACCTTGGGTTAAACCCCGATCTGAATATTTTCAGGTACACTTCAGGCAAGGAGGTGTTAGAGCATCTGGATGAAGGTCCCAATTTGATTACACTGGACTATTCTTTGCCCGATATGTCAGGGAGCGAGGTGCTCAATAAAATTAGGGATTATGATTCCGGCATCCCCGTGGTTGTAATCTCGGGCCAGGAGGATATAAAAACGGCCATTACCCTTCTAAAGGCAGGCGCCTATGATTATCTAATGAAGGATGAAGACACCAAAGATCGCATATGGAACATCATTAAAAACATTAGGGAAAAAGAAGAACTTAAGAAGGAAATTAGGCAACTCAAAAGCCAGATTTCACAGAAATACGATTTTTCTAAAACCATGGTGGGCAGCAGCTCGGTGATGACAAAGGTGTATGATCTCATTCTCAAATCGATCAATACCAATATCACCGTATCCATTACAGGCGAAACTGGCACAGGAAAGGAAGTGGTTGCCAAGGCCATTCATTACAACTCAGCGCGCAAAAACAAGCCCTTTGTTGCGGTCAATATCACGGCCATTCCGAATGAGTTGATTGAAAGTGAACTCTTTGGACATGAAAAAGGAGCCTTCACCGGCGCTATGACTAAACGATCCGGAAAGTTTGAAGAAGCCTCAGATGGAACCATTTTTCTCGATGAAATTGGTGAAATGGACATCAACATGCAGTCGAAATTGCTGCGTGTGCTTCAAGAAAGAGAGCTGACCCGAGTTGGTGGAAATCAGGTGATCAAACTCAAATGCCGCGTGATTGCAGCCACCCACCGCGATTTGGCAGAAGAGGTGCGCAAAGGAAACTTTCGAGAAGATTTGTATTACCGTTTACTAGGTTTACCGATACAATTGCCGCCGCTACGCCAGAGGGGCAACGATGTTATTCTACTTGCCAAACACTTCATCAAAGAATTTTGTCGCGAAAATGAGTTGCCTGAACACAAATTCAGCACTGGGGCTCAGAACCGCATTCTGAAGTACCCCTGGCCGGGAAATGTTCGTGAATTGAAGGCGGTGATAGAACTGGCGTGTGTCATGTCTGATGGCGATGAAATCTATGAAGATCACATAGTCTTTAACAGCACCGGATCGGTTGAAACCTTGCTGCAAAACGAAATGAGCCTGCGTGAGTATAACAACCGCATCATCAAGCACTACCTCAATAAGTACAACAACGATGTGCTCCTGGTGGCGAAAAAGCTCGATATGGGCAAGAGTACCATCTACCGCATGTTAAAAGAGAACGTGATCTGATCACGTCCTGCTTTTATTTAACTTGCGTGCGTGGAAGAAACCCTCTATGATTTAAGTACGCTCCAAGACCTGTCTTCAGGCAATCCTGAATTTGTTGATAAGTTGGTTAAAATGTTCATCGACCTCACTCCGTCTTTGATTGAGAGGATTGAACTGGGGCTGAAGGAAAAGAATTATGCAGAGGTAGGAGCTGCCGCGCATAAACTGAAGCCCTCCATCGATGTGATGGGTATTCGCAGTCTCAAAGATACGGTGCGGGAAATAGAAATTTATGCCAAAGAGCAAACACAACTGGATCAGCTGGATGATCTTTTTAATGCATTAAAAAACACCTTGGAAAAGGTCTTCCAGCAGCTGCGTAACCGCTAATTTTCACCCAAACGAATCTGCTGCAGATACATCTGAATGCTGTTCTGAAGCCCGTAATACAATGCATCGCATATCAAGGCATGGCCAATGGAAACTTCTTCTAAATTAGGGATGCATGCCCGGAGGTAGCGAAGATTTTCAAGGTCTAGATCGTGCCCGGCATTCACACCCAATCCCATTTTGTGAGCTTCCTGCGCCGCAACTGCATAAGGTTCTATGGCGCGTTCCCGATTCACAGGATAGGTGCTGGCATAGGCCTCTGTGTACAGCTCAATGCGGTCGGTTCCGGTTTCGGCGGCGTAACGCACTTGTTCTACATTGGGGTCGAGAAAAATAGAAACCCGAATGCCTTGATTTTTAAAATCTTGTATCACCGCCTTTAGCAGGCCTGCGTTTTTCTTGCAATCCCATCCGGCATTGGATGTAATCACATCCGGAGCATCGGGAACCAAAGTAACCTGTTGTGGGCGAACCGACTTCACCAATTCTATGAAATCATCAGAAGGATAACCTTCGATGTTGAATTCGTTCTTTACCACCTTACTCAAAGCCCGAACATCGGCATAGCGAATATGGCGTTCATCGGGCCGGGGATGCACGGTAATTCCCTCAGCTCCAAACTGCTCGCAATCGATGGCAGCCTGAACCACATCAGGGCGATTGCCACCACGGGCATTGCGCAGGGTGGCGATTTTGTTGATATTTATACTGAGGCGTGTCACTTCTCAAAGGCGGTAACGCAATTGCAATTTTACATCCAATCTGCGATTATCTTCTATGGTAAACCAACCACTGCCATTTTCGTTTCGATCGGCATAGCGGGTGTATGCCAGTTTGAGCCAAAAATCGATTGACCGATTGAGCTTGTAATGGGTGAGCAACATGGCCCTGGCGCCGGTGCCACTGAATGCAGGGATGTAAAATTGATAGAGCAGATCGCGTTCGTAGGCGTAAATTCTTGCGCTGTAATCTTCGGTGTAAAATGCTGCCAAACGGGCGCTGAAGTCAATGGGCCGCGGCCATTGTTTGAAGGTGAGATCCTGCAAGAGCAAGGCACCCCGATAGCGACCTTCGGCATGGGTATACCAACTTAATTCGGCCCGGCTTTGCAAGCGAACCCCTCCGCTACCATGTTCGGCATTCAATCGGATGCTGCTCCTTCGGTCGGCATGAATGCCATTCCAGTAATCATCCACTGCTGTTCCCTGCCCTTTGATTTCATCGCGCAAGCGGATGTAAAATTTGTTTTTCTTGCTGTAAGCATGCGACCATTCGAACAAAAGATCTCTTCCATTCACTGGTGCATCTCTTCTGAAGCTCAGCCAGGGAAAATGGTAGTGATCAATGTATCCGCTAAAAGTATTCTTTTTGTTGGGAATGGATTGAAAACCGATGTAAAACCCCTTTTCATTTCTCGGACTGCTTTGTTCGGCAAATGCATTGGCGTACAGATCGATAAAGCTGCGACTGTAATTTCGGTAAAGCAGGCTGAGATCAAGTTTCTTTCCCAAACTGATGAGGGCCCCACTTAAAACTGCTGCTGATTCAAAGTCCGACAAACTCACTTCCCCGTAAATATTCACATTTCCAAGATAGAGGTCCCAATCCAAACCGGCTTTCTCATATTGTTTACCGCTAAACAGGAATTGTTCATAGGCCTCATTTCCTCTTTCATAAGATTTGGAAAACTGTTGATGTACCAAGGTGAATCCGAACTGCTGCAATCCGTTTTGGTATCTGATGGAGGCTGCAGCTGTATTGGAACGGATGCTGTTTTTATCTGACAGTTCAGAAGCAGTGCTGTGCAAACCGCTGTTTTGCAAGGAGGTGAAAATTGCCTCCGCTTCCATATCGCCCGTATCATTAGCAAAGGCCAAATTGGCATCATTCTTCACACTTGAAAACAATAGGCTGCTTTGCCATTTCCCAAAGTTAAATCCGGCTGCAGCCCCTCTTAAAAACAGATTTTCGTTGAATGAGCGGTAGGGCCTGAGGCCGTTGAAACTTTTTTTATTTCGCAGACTCAAAGCGGATTTTCCAATGTTAAAACCGGTTCCAAGGGTCAATCCCTGACCAAAATCTGCTTGAAAATCACCGAGAATCAGCCGGTCTAAATGCCCGATTTTTCCGATCATCAGGTGCGCCGAGTAAAAGTCAAATCCCCGCGTTTGTGGGCTCCATTCAAATGATTCACCGGCATCGCTCTCGGCATTGAGGCCTGCACTAAAACGCTGCCCCTCGCTGAATCGCATTCGCACAAATCTTCGATACGGACCGCCATTGAGGGGGGCATCAGTGCTATCGCTGCTCTTTTCGTAACCGCGCGCCCGGGGAAATATGCTTGTTCCTCCCATGATGAATTCTTTGTCAGAATGCTTGATCAGCGGGACGATATCCGTCCATTTTCCGGTTTCACCACTTACAGTTACAAAATATTTTAATAGCGAAAGGCTCGCCGGATCAAGGGCATCCACTACCTGTAATTCAGCAATGTGTAAGTAAGGACCAAAGTGCTGCCGGTGTAAAATAATACCGCTGATTTGTTCGGGATTCAAAATGCCCAACTGACTCAACTCCCATCCGGAAACAGTGTTCAGATTCAAGGGTTGGTCGATGTAGGCGTAAAGTTGCTCCAGTAGGTCGAGATAGTCGGCCTCATCTTCCAGATTCTCCAGCAGCCGCTCAGTGAGTTGCTCTTTGATTTCTTCTTTTGTTTCCTGAGCCCGGGCAGTTGATAAGCACGCCAGCAACACAAAGAGCCATGCCGTTTTGTTAAAAGGCATAATGCATAGACAATGTAGGGGTGAATCCAAGTTGAGGATGCCAGCTGAATGCCGCATCAACCGCGGAATGTTTGAGCTCATAACCCAAGCCGAATGACAGCTGGGAAGGCGCTGACAAATAGCCCAGCCGCAAATTGATTTGTTTGCCAGTCCGGTATTCAAGCGCGATGCCCGCTGCAGGCGGTATTTGGTCGCTGATGGATAATTCACCACTGAGTTCGAGGTAATCGTACACATGCCAGGCAAAGCCTGCTCGTGCCCGTGGTCGTATCCAACGCCTGTATGCTTCATTTCGGTAAAATGAGAAAGGCTGTAATACGTGAAAACCAGTGCTCAGGTTTGTTGCCGGTTTATAGTACACCCCAATTTCAGTGCTTATTCCGTTCAGATTTGCATATTGTGGGTGATTGAATCGCGTTGAATGATGGTGCATGCCAATACCCAGCGACCAGTGTTTGCCCAACTTTCTGGCCAGTGCAATGCCGAGTTTTTGTTGCTGCCAAATATCGAAACCCAATTGATTGATGTTGAACCCTAATTGCAGCTTTTTCAGCGGAAGCCGGGCACTCAAATTCACCCTCGATAGCTCTCGTAGCAAATAGGGGTTTTGGTAGTGCAAACCCAGTTCGGCGCCTTCGGTGAACGCCATGGCGGCTTGGTTGTTTTGCACGGCCCATAGGTCTTCTGCACAAATGGAGTTACCGGCAAGCGCTGCACTTCGAGCGCCGTTTGTGAAGGGCCAATGCTGTGCTGAAAGCGAGCACAGATGAAAGAAATAAACGACAATGGCAAACAAGCTCCGCGCTATGTTCCCATTAAAGTACATCTTTGAGTTCGTTGAGGAAATTTTTCAGCTCCAGCAATCCTTCGCGCAGCTCTACCTGCTTGCGGGTTTTACTTTTATCTGCTTTTAACTTGTCCTTTGCTCCGGCGAGGGTGTATCCCTGTTCCTTTACAAGCAAATGAATCAACTTAATTTGTTCGATGTCCGTTTTGGTGTAGAAACGAGTCCCTTTTTTGTTTCTTCTCGGTTTGATAGTATTGAATTCGCTCTCCCAATAACGCAATAGAGAGGGAGCCACTTCCAGATGGCTGCTCACTTCACTGATGGTGTAATACAGCTTATCGGGCATTGCGCTTTTCATGATTAGTCGAATGACTGGTTCTGGTGAATGGAAAGTTCAATTACTTTCTCGTAATCCTCTTCGCTTAAGTCGTTGTAATAGTAATGCGCCGGATTCACCGCTCGTCCGTGGTGATGCACCTCGTAATGCAGGTGCGGTGCGGTTGATTTTCCGGTATTGCCAACCAAGCCAATCACCTGTCCGCGCTTTACTTTGTCGCCCACCCTCACTTTAAATGCACTGAGGTGAGCGTATAAAGTTTGGTAGCCAAAGCCGTGGTCAATGATGATATGGTTGCCATAACCCCATCGGTTTCGCAACACTTTCACCACCTTCCCATCGCCTGTGGCATGAACTTTAGTCCCGATAGGACTGGTGAAATCCATGCCGGCATGAAACTTCCTCGTTTTGTAAATGGGGTCGATGCGGTGACCAAAACCCGAAGCGATTCTTCGAAGCTCTTTGTTGGCCACAGGTTGTATGGCGGGGATGGAGCTGAGCATTTCTGCTTTTGAACGCGCCAGGCGATCCAGTTGATCAAAACTCTTGGATTGCACCACCATTTTACTGCTGAGACGATCCAGTTTTTCATGCAGTTCGACCGTACTTTCCATGCCCTCAAGCTCTTTGAGGTATTTGTAGCGTTTGCCACCACCTGTTCCTGCCTTGCGAATTTCATCGGGCATTGGCGCCCCGAATATTTCGCGATAAATGCTTTCATCCCGGCTTTCAAGACTGGCCAGCACCTTCTCCAAATTTCCGGTTTTGTTGTTCAGCATGGCCAATTGTCTCTCGTATTGCTTGATTTGGCGTTTCAAACGCTTTTCATGGGGAGAATCGAGAAATTGAAAAGCCAGCGTAACCATGATCAAACCAAAAACCGCCGATGCCGAAATGAAGGCAAACACCTTCAGAAGCCGCATCCATAAAGGGGTTTTTACGGGTTCGTATTCAAGGGTTTCCGGATTGAATTTAAACTTGTTTCTGCTCATAAAGTCTGCAGGAAAGAATAACTTTGCCTTCCATATAAAAAGCGTCTGCGAATATAACAATTGCAGGCCTTTTTTTGTTATTGATTAAACGAATAATCGACATAAAACCCGCTTATGCAGTCAAAGGAAATCAGGCAACACTTTTTATCTTTTTTTGAAGGCAAAGGCCATAAAATAGTGCCCAGTGCCCCCATTGTGGTTAAGAATGATCCCACCCTCATGTTTACAAACGCGGGGATGAATCAATTCAAAGATTTCTTTTTGGGTACACGCAAACCCGATTCCACAAGGGTGGCCGATGTGCAAAAATGTTTGCGTGTTTCAGGCAAACACAACGATCTCGAAGAAGTGGGGGTGGATACCTATCACCACACCATGTTTGAAATGTTGGGCAACTGGAGCTTTGGCGATTATTTTAAAAAAGAAAGCATTGTTTGGGCATGGGAGCTGCTAACAACGGTTTACAAATTGGACCCCGACAGGCTGTGGGTGAGCATTTTTGGAGGCGATGCGGAAGATGGATTGCCGGCGGATGAAGAAGCGTTTGAGATCTGGCGAGAGTTGGTGCCTGAAAATCGCATTCTTCGCTTTGATAAAAAGGATAACTTTTGGGAAATGGGTGATACCGGCCCCTGTGGGCCCTGCAGTGAGATTCATGTCGATCTGAGAAAAGATGCTGAACGCGCACATCAGGATGCGGCTTCACTTGTGAATGGCGATCACGATCAGGTCATTGAAATTTGGAACCTGGTTTTCATACAATTCAATCGCAAATCTGATGGCTCGCTGGAAGCACTTCCTCAAAAACACGTGGATACCGGCATGGGCTTCGAGCGTTTGGTTCGAGCCATACATGCAGCGCATTCCAATTATGACACGGATTTGTTTCAGCTCAACATTGAACATTTGGCTGAATTGTCGGGCACAACTTATGGAAAAGATGAACGCACCGATATCGCATTCCGCGTCATTGCCGATCACATCCGCGCCCTTGCTTTTGCCATTGCTGATGGGCAGCTGCCATCCAATACCGGAGCGGGCTATGTGCTTCGCCGCATTCTGCGCCGTGCGGTTCGCTATGGCTACACCTACCTTAATTTTCGTGAGCCCTTTATGCACCGTCTCATGCCGGTGCTCGATGACTTGTTCGGCGATATCTACCCCGAATTGCACTCCCAGCTCGATTTTGTGGGCAATGTGATTCGTGAAGAAGAACATTCGTTCCTCAAAACACTCTCAAGAGGAGTAGATCTGTTGCAGGAATACTTTGAATCTTCTGATGACCGACTGATACCCGGTAAACTGGCATTTGAACTTTATGATACCTATGGCTTTCCGGTAGATTTAACCCGACTCATTGCAGCTGAAAATGGCCGAAACGTAGATATGGAAGGCTTCGAACGAGAATTGGCCGAGCAAAAAATCCGTTCTCGCAAGGATGCCGAAAAGCAAGCAGGCGATTGGATGGTGCTGGCAAATGATGCGGTTGAAGAGTTCGTTGGCTACGATTTTACCGAGTCGGAAGTGCGTATCATGCGCTACCGTGCCGTGGAGGTGAAGGGTAAAACCAGCTATCAACTGGTTTTTAATATCACCCCATTTTATCCCGAAGGAGGTGGCCAGGTGGGTGATCAGGGAATCATTACCGGTTTGCAAAATCATGAAGAACTGCGCATTCTCAATACTTTGCGTGAAAATGAACTCATCATACATGTTGCAGATGCCCTGCCTCAAAATTACGAGCAGGTTTTCAACGCCCAGGTGGATGTGAAGAAAAGAAAAAATGCGGAAGCCAATCACTCGGCAACCCATTTGTTGCATGCTGCACTCAGAAAGGTGCTGGGAGAGCATGTGGCCCAAAAAGGATCGCTGGTGCACCCCGATTACCTGCGTTTCGACTTCTCACATTTTGCAAAAGTGACCGAAGAGCAGCTCGCTGAGGTGGAGCAAATGGTGAACAAGCATATACGTGCCGGCATCCCCTTGCAGGAAGAACGCAATCTGCCCTACAAAAAGGCACTTGAAAAAGGTGCAATGGCACTCTTTGGTGAGAAATACGGCGATACGGTTAGGGTAATTACTTTCGACCCCAAATATTCAGTGGAGTTATGTGGAGGTACCCATGTGAAAAATACATCGCACATAGGTGACTTCAGAATCGTTTCTGAAAGTTCTGTGGCCTCGGGTGTAAGGCGCATCGAAGCCATTAGCTCTGAAAAAGCAGATGCATGGGTTAATGAACGCTTAAACGAGTGGGAAGAAGCCCGACAATTATTGGGAAATAACAAAGGATTACTAACCGCCATCGATCAGCTGAAAGAAGAAAATCAACAGCTGAAGAAGTCCTTGGAAGAAATGATGCTGGCCAGCAGCAAAGAAGAGCGAAGGCGTTTGGAAGCCTTGGTGGATAAAAGAAATGAAGCCAACATTTTGGTGGCCGAATCGCGTTTCCCAAATCCGTCCATGCTGAAAGATCAGATTTTTGCCCTCCGTCAAAGCTGTGCCCCACTCATTGCCGTGGTGGCGCAAAACTTCAATGGCAAACCTCACATCACCATCATGGTGGATGAGCAGTTGCAGGAAAAAAGCGGAATCAATGCGGGCAAATGGGTTAGGGAGCTGGCGGCCCATATACAGGGCGGTGGAGGTGGTCAGGCCTTTTATGCCACCGCAGGCGGAAAAAATCCCGATGGAATTGCATCTTTGCTGACAGATGCCCAAAAAAACCTGGAGAGCCTATCATGAATCCTGAAATCATTCAGAAATACGAGCCCGTTATCGGTCTGGAAATACACGCGCAAATGCTCACCAAAAGCAAGGCGTTCAGCTCTGATTTATCGGAGTATGGCGGAATGCCCAATCACTATGTGAGTGTGGTGAATTTAGGTCATCCCGGCACGCTTCCGGTGCACAATCGCGAAGCAGTTGAAATGGCCGTAAAAGTGGGCTTGGCTTGTAGTTGCGATATCACCCACTACAACATCTACGCGCGCAAGAATTATTTCTATGCCGACCTTCCCAAAGGATATCAGATAACCCAAGATAAAACGCCCTTGTGCACAGGCGGAAAGGTGAAAATTAAATTGCCCGATGGTGAGGAAAAAAGCATAGGTCTGATTCGTATACACATGGAAGAAGACTCAGGCAAAAGCATACACGACCTGGATTTGCGCAACACCCTGCTCGATTTCAATAGGGCAGGAACTCCTTTGGTGGAAATTGTTACCGAACCCGAAATCAAGAATGCTGAAGAAGCCTACCAGTTTGTGAGCGAAATAAGAAAGCTATTGCGCTACCTTGAAGTATGCGATGGTAATATGGAAGAAGGAAGCCTTCGTTGCGATGCCAATATTTCAGTTCGCCTGAGGGGAGAAAAGCGCTTCGGAACCAAAGTGGAAGTCAAGAATATGAACTCCATTACCAATGTGAAAAAGGCCATCGAGTTCGAAATTTTACGACAAATAGAAACCATCGAGAATGGTGGAACCATCTTGCAGGAAACACGCAGCTATGATGCACAGCGCAACCTCACCTTTTCCATGAGAAGCAAAGAGTTGGTAACGGATTACCGTTATTTTCCCGAGCCCGATTTGCCACCATTGAAAGTGGAGGTGGCCTGGGTGGAGCAAATTCGCTCGGAAATGCCCCTGCTTCCCGAAGAGCTTTACCACAAATTGCTGCACGAATACCAGCTTTCAGACTACGATGCACGCGTGCTCACCGAGAGCAGACCAGTGGCCTATTATTTCATGGAAATTTGTGAGCATACCTCCAATTATAAATCTGCAGCCAACTGGATCATGGGTGAGGTGAAAGCCTACCTCAATAATTACGGCATGGAGATTGCTCAATTCCCGCTGAAACCACAAAAAATAGCAGCGCTTATCGCACTGGTAGACGAAGGAAAAGTGAGCCATTCCATTGCTGCACAGGTCATCTTCAGCGAAATGCTGAAGCAGCATGAACTTGAGCCCCTGGAAATAGCAAGACAGAAAAATGTCTTACAGGAAAGTGATGAAGACTTTATTGTGCAAGTGGTACGCCAAGCATTGGAGCGCTTCCCTGATAAGGTTGTAGAATATCGCAACGGGAAAAAAGGGGTGTTGGGGCTGTTTATGGGAGAGGTGATGAAACTATCCAAAGGAAAGGCAGACCCCAAAGTGGCGAATAAAAAATTGACAGAATTACTTGAAAATGAATAATCCTATTAATACAACCATGCTCCGCTTAGCTGCGGTATTTTTTGTAGTGCTTTTGGGTTGCGGCAACAAAACCCCTGAACAAACAGAAGCACAAAGTGTACAAAGCGAACGAAACACCTCTTCGGGTATTGCTTCTCTGCAAGCCGTTTCTTATTCAGACAACATCATGTTTACGGCAGAAGAACAGTCAGAAAACGGCTTTGTTCTAAAAGGGGAAGTGAATGGCTTCAATGGGGTGGTTTATTTGCATGAGCTCACACCGTCCAAACTTGATTTTAAAGACAGCGCAAGCACCGATGCCAACGGACAGTTTGTAATGAAAGGCAGCTTTACAGAGCCAACCCTTTGCTTCCTCACCTTTGGTTCGCCCAATCCTCCAGGCATACCAGTTGTGCTGAGCAGTAATAAATTGGGGCTCACCATCTCGTTCGGAGATATCATCTCTTTTTCTACCAATGGCGATAAAGACAACGAGTTGATGAGCGAGTTGTACGGCATCTACGCTTCACACGATTTGGCCATGTACCGTTTCAATAAGGAAGTACAAAACATCGATCCGGCAACAGCTTCGGATAGCCTAAAGGCATCCATTCAAACCCGTTTCAATCAAATGTCTAAAAAGCGCATGGATGATATCACAGCTTTTGTTAAGACAAAGAAGGGCTCTCCGGCCACTTATTTCGCCACCACCTACCTGTATGAAGAACCAACCATCGACTTGCTGCAAGCCGCCTATGATAATATGAACAAAGCGGTGCCTTCAAGTAAATACACTTCAGCCATCAAGTCACAAATCGATCAGGTAGGTCCTCTGGACATTGGCGGACTTGCACCTGACATCGCCTTGAACAGTCCTGATGGCAAAGTTGTGAAGCTTTCTTCCCTTCGAGGGAAAGTGGTGCTGATAGATTTCTGGGCCTCATGGTGCAGACCATGCCGCATGGAAAACCCCAATGTGAAAAGGGTGTATGATCTGTACAAAGACAAAGGTTTCGAGATCTATGGCGTGTCGCTCGATAAAGAAAAAAGCAGATGGGTATCAGCCATTGAAGCCGACGGCCTTAGCTGGTTGCATGTGAGCGATTTAAAAGGTTGGCAAAATGCCGCAGCCCAGCGCTACATGGTGAACAGCATTCCTTTCACCGTGCTGCTGGATAAAAACGGACGAATCATTGCCAAAGGACTCCGTTCGCAGGCCCTTGAGCAGAAGCTTGCAGAAATCTTCAATTAACGTATTGTTAAGGAAGGCTTAATGTAAATGACATTTCCTTCTTTTTCCTTTGCCATAAGTTCTGCCGATGAATGAGAAAATACTGATAGTGGATGACGATCCGGATATCATTGGATTTATCCGCTACAACCTCGAAAAAGAGGGCTACGTCACCGAGTTTGCACAAAACGGCGAAGAGGCCATTGTTAAAGCGGGAGATTTTAAACCAGACCTGATCCTGATGGATGTGATGATGCCTAAAATGGATGGCATTGAAGCATGCCTGCGCATCAAAGAGAAGAAATCGATGCGAAACGTGTTTGTCATTTTCCTCACTGCCCGTAGCGAGGAATACAGTGAGCTTGCGGGTTTTGATGCTGGAGCTGATGATTACATCACCAAGCCCATTAAACCAAGGGTGCTACTTAGCAGAATCAGAGCAATCCTGAAACGAGGAAACTCCGATGAAAATGAGAACATGACCATCGAAGTAGGCGATTTGCGCATCGACCGTATAACCTTTACGGTGAAAATGGGTGACAAAGAACTGGTGCTGCCCAAAAAAGAATTCGACTTACTTTTTCTGCTTGCCTCCAAACCGGGTCATGTTTTTACCCGTGAGAAAATACTTTCAGAGGTCTGGGGCGACGATGTTTTGGTGGTGGATCGCACCATTGATGTACATATCCGAAAAATTCGTGAAAAAATTGGCGAACAAAAAATTATCACCATCAAAGGTGTAGGATATAAATTTGAGGGTTAATGAAAAACCCTACCCCCAGAATGATTGCTGCCATGTCGGCGGCCATCATCAGCTTTTTCTCCCTGATCTCATCAGCTCTGCTAGGTTTTGGATGGAGCGATGCGCTCATCCTGATGTTGGTGGTATTTGTTTCAGGATACGTCATCTATCTGCTGTTTCTCGAAAATTTCATCTACCGCAAGATTAAACTCATCTACAAGATCATTCACCGCTTTAAAACCGAGAAAGAAGTGGTTGCTGGCAGAGAAAAAGATCGAGACCCCATTTCAGAAGTAACCGATGAGGTAATGGCCTGGGCGAAAGACTATCGCACAGAGATCGATAAACTCAAAAAGCAGGAGAACTTCCGCAAGGAGTTTCTCGGCAACGTTTCTCATGAACTCAGAACCCCCATCGCCAACGTGCAGGGATACATTCATACCTTACTCGACGGAGCCCTGGAAGACTCCAATGTGAACCGGATATTTCTTGAAAGGGCATCCGACAGCGCTGATCGACTCGAAGAACTGGTGAAAGACCTCACCAGCATCAGTATGTTGGAAGTGGGAGAGTTGAAAATGAATTTGGAGCGCTTCGATATTCATGCACTCACCCTCGATGTATACAAAGACCTGGAAATGGCCGCAAAAGACCGAATCATTGAGTTGCGCTTCAAAGAAGGCTGCAACAAGCCCTTTTTTGTGAAGGCCGACCGCAAGCGCATTCGTCAGGTGCTCACCAATTTAATTGGCAATGCCATCAAATATGGCAAGGAAAAAGGCCACGTCATTTCCGGTTTTTATGACATGGATAAAAACCTGCTCATTGAAATAACCGACAATGGGGAAGGCATCGACGAACAACATCTGCCCCGTTTGTTCGAGCGTTTTTACCGGATAGACCGGCACCGTGATCGTTCTGCCGGAGGCTCGGGTTTGGGGCTGGCCATCGTCAAGCATATCATCGAAGCCCATCGGCAAACCATCAACGTTAGAAGCACCCCCGGGGTGGGCACCACCTTTGGTTTCACCCTCAATAAGGCTTGATGCCTGTTCGTTTGATTATCTTTGCAGCCTTATGAGCCGTAGCCTTGCTTTTTATACACTGGGATGCAAGCTGAACTATTCAGAATCATCAACCATTGGCAGAAAAATGGAAGAAGAAGGATTTCGTGTGGTAGATTTTTCTGCAAGAGCGGATGTTTATGTAATAAATACCTGCTCGGTTACCGAAAATGCCGATAAAAAGTGCCGCAAGGTGGTGAAGGAAGCCCTGAAAATTAATCCGGATGCCAAGGTGGTGGTCATTGGTTGCTATGCACAACTCAAGCCCCGAGAAATTGCTGAAATACCCGGCGTTGATATGGTGCTGGGTGCCGCCGAGAAGTTCAATTTGGCGCAACATCTGTCAGCCTTGAAAGACCTCCCGGAAACTGCACGCGTGCTCGATGGCGATATTCGCGAAGTCAATGTATTCATCCCTGGTTTTTCTATAGGCGATCGCACCCGCTCATTCTTAAAAGTGCAGGACGGTTGCGATTATTTCTGCTCGTTTTGTACCATCCCCCTGGCCAGGGGCAAAAGCCGCAGCCAAAGCATTTCAGAAACGTTGAAGGTTGCCCATGAACTGGCCAAGACCGAAGTGCAGGAAGTGGTGCTTACCGGTGTCAATATTGGAGATTTTGGTCATGAACATGGGGAGGATTTTCTCGGCCTCATCAAAGCATTGGATGCCGTTGAAGGCATCAGCCGATTTCGTATCTCCAGCATAGAACCCAACCTCCTCAGCAATGAAATCATTCGCTTTGTGGCAGATTCAAAGCGCTTTGTGCCTCATTTTCACATTCCTCTGCAAAGCGGTAGCGATAAAATTTTGCAAATGATGCGCCGCAAATATGAGCGGGAGCTTTACACCAATCGTATTCAAACCATCCGCGAGCTGATGCCCCATGCCTGCATAGGGGTGGATGTGATCACCGGCTTTCCCGGCGAAACTGAAGAAGATTTCTTGGAGACCTACGAATACCTTCGCGATTTGGATATCAGTTATTTGCACGTATTCCCCTACTCAGAAAGAGCCAATACCACTGCGCGTAAATTGAAAGGTCGTGTGCATCAACACCTGCGAATGGAGAGAAGCAAAATGCTTCGGATTCTTTCTGAAAAGAAACGCCGGGCATTTTATGAGCAGCATCTTGGAAATGAATATACCGTGCTTTTTGAAGCCGAAGAAAATGATGGCATGATGCACGGTTTTACCGAAAATTATATCAAAGTAAGTGCAGCCTATGATCCGCTCCTGGTGAATGAACTGGTGGCGGTGCGCCTGCAAAGCATATTGCCCGACGGAAACGTTCAGGCAGAAGAACTTAACACCGCATACGCATACCACTAAATGTACCCGAATTTATACCATATGTTCCAGGATTTGTTTGGCCTGGAATTGCCCTTTCTGAAAATAGTGAACACCTTTGGCTTCTTTGTAGCCATGAGTTTCATAGCCGCCAATGTGCTCATGACCCGTGAGCTGAAGCGAAAAGAGGCCGCCGGTGAACTTCAGCCCATCAGAAAAAAACAATGGAAAGGCAAAGGCCCCACTTTTGTCGATGTTTTTCCCAATGCAATGTTTGGCTTTATCCTGGGTTGGAAGTTTGTTTTTCTGGCCATGAATTTTTCAACCTATAGCGAAAATGTGCAAGGATTCATATTCTCATCAAATGGGTCGCTTTTTTGGGGATTGATGCTGGGTGCCGTTTTGGGCGGACTCGATTATTACCGCATAAAAAAGGAACAATTGCCCAACCCGATTGAAGAAGAAGTTGCTGTACACCCCTGGCAACTCATGGGCAATATCACTGTAATCGCTGCCATCAGTGGATTGTTGGGAGCTAAGATTTTTCACAACCTGGAGTACATCGAAGATTTCATGCTGGACCCCTTGGGTTCGCTATTGTCATTCAGCGGCCTTACATTCTTCGGTGGCCTACTGGTTGGAGCAGCGGCGGTGCTTTGGTATGCCTCTAAAAATGGAATCCACTGGCGCAAGATGCTCGATGTGGGCGCCCCGGCAATGATGTTTGCCTATGCCCTCGGAAGGGTGGGATGCCAAATGAGCGGCGATGGCGACTGGGGCATTGTGAATACCGCAGCAAAACCCTCCTGGATGGGATTCTTGCCCGATTGGTTCTGGTCGTACAATTACCCCAACAATGTGCTTCGTCAATGCAACCCCTATGAAGGAGCTGAAGCATTGCTTCACGCCTGCCGATGGGAAGATACGCCCTACCTCATTGCACCGGTCTTTCCCACCCCCCTTTATGAGTCAATTGCCTGTTTAGCCCTCTTTGGTCTGCTTTGGTTCTTGCGCAAAAAGCTGAAAATTAGCGGCATATTGTTCGCCATTTATATGATATTGGCTGGTATTGAGCGTTTCTTTATTGAAAAGATAAGGGTTAACAGCCGCTACCATTTGGGAGATTTTTCTTTCACCCAGGCTGAATTGATTTCTGTAATTCTGGTGAGCATCGGCCTATTGGCCATTTGGTATTTTAGAAAAAATCCCATGCCCGAAATGCAACCAAATGAAGCTCCCACTCCCTCAAATGAATAATTTATTTTTGTCCCTCTAAGAAAAATTTTATGACCACATCAGCGAGCAACGATTTAATAAACAAACACAGCGAACTTCTCTCATCTGCCGTGGCAGCCCTGTTCCGTCGCGAGTTTTATACCCCTTATCCGGAGCATCCAAAAGCCTATGGCGAAAACGCCGATAGCGAAGGTTTGGCGGCCTTCCAGTCGCAGCTCAACAACAATTTTGATGAACTTGCACTTGCTTCTGATAAATGGGTGGGTCAGGAAGTTTCGCCCTATTTGCAAACCGGTATAGGGGTTCAGTACCCTCAGTTGTCTGCCGAAGAATACATCAGCCGAGCAAAAACGGCCATGCACGATTGGGCAAAGGCCAGTGCCGAACTTAGGGCAGCCCTGTTGATCGAATCGCTCGAAAGGGTGAAGGCAAGGTTTTTTGAGATTGCCTATGCAACCATGCATACCACCGGCCAAAGCTTCATCATGTCGTTTCAGGCCAGTGGGCCGCATGCCAACGACCGCGCTCTTGAAGCCATTGCTATGGGCTACGAAGAGCTCAGCCGTTTCCCCGCAGAAGTGAACTGGGTAAAGCCCATGGGTAAATTCGATCTGACTCTGCACAAAGAGTGGAAAGCCATCCCCAAAGGAATATCGCTGGTCATCGGTTGCTCTACTTTCCCAACCTGGAATACAGTGCCTGGTTTGTATGCGGCTTTAATCACGGGCAATGCCTCCATCATCAAACCCCATCCCAAAGCCATTTTGCCCATTGCCATCGTGGCTGCTGAGTTGCGCAAAGTGATGGTAGAAAATGGTTTCTCGGCAGATGTGGTGCAATTGGCCCCCGACACGCTGGAGAATCCATTAACCAAAGTTTTGGCCGAACATTCTGCCGTTGCCATGATCGACTATACCGGTGGCAGTGCTTTTGGTGATTACATCGAGTCGCTCGGAAAACTCTGCTTCACCGAAAAAGCCGGGGTCAATTCAGTGATCATCGATTCTGCACCCGACCTGAAAGCGGTGATGCAGAACATCGCCTTTAGTGTGTCGCTATACAGCGGTCAAATGTGCACGGCTCCTCAAAATATATTCATCCCCGAAAGTGGAATCGCCACCGACAATGGAACCATCAGCTACGATGAAGCTGCCAATATGTTGGTGGAAGCAGTAAAAGGATTGGTTGGTCACCCAAAGATGGGTGCAGGAACGCTTGGAGGCATCCAAAACGATCAAACCCTACGCCGCATTCATGAAAGTGGAGATTTTGGTGGAACCATGCTGCTTCAAGGAACATCGGTGCAAAACCCTGAATTTGAACATGCACGAACCATGAGCCCCAGCATCATTGCTTTGAATGCCGCTGATCGGCATACTTGGTCGGATGAATGTTTTGGTCCGTTGATTTTCATCATCAAAACCAAAGACACCAACGAAAGCCTTCATTTGGCTGCTGAGCTCGCAGCTGAAAAAGGCGCCATTACCTGCCTTGCCTTCAGCAGCAATACGGACACCATGCATCAAATTGCCGATGAGATGAATCGTCGGTTTGTTCCGGTATCATTCAATTTGGGTGGGGCCGCCTTTGTGAACCAGCATGCCGCTTTTTCTGATTTTCATGTAAGCGGTGGTAATCCTGCCGGCAATGCATCCTTTACCAATCCTGAATATGTGACCAAAAGGTTTGTTTGGGTGGGAAATCGCTACATGAAGCCCTGAATTTTAATACGCGCTTAATCTCGAAATTGCTGATGAATCTTTAATATTGCTGAAAATAAGTCATACTGAATATGAATAATCCAATAGTGAAAGTCGTACTGGGAATTGCAGTGATCGTTTTGGCCTATGCCCTTTGGAGAACCATCATCGATCCCATTCGCTATCAGGAAGAAGTTGATAGAAGAGAAGCCGCCATCATTGAGCGTCTTACCTATGTAAAAGATGCGCAGCTTGCATTCAAAGAAGTTCATGGTGAATTTGCTACCAATTGGGACCAGCTGCTCAACTCAGTGAAAAATGACAACCTCAAAATTCTTAGTATGACCGGAGATCCTGAAGATTCTACCTCCGTTGTAAAAGTTGATACAATTTTTGTGAGCATCATGGATCGCTACTTTGAAAACGTAAATGTCGATTCGCTCAAATTCGTTCCTTTTGGAGCAGAAGGGGATACTTTCCTAATCAATGCCGGTGCAGTGAAGAAAAACAATGTTACGGTTCCGGTTTTTGAGGTGGTGGACCCGAACCCTTTCAGCAAAAAACGTATCGAAGAAAACAATCCGCTGCGTTTGGGGAATATGTATGACCCCATTTACACAGGCAATTGGTAAATTTGACGGGTGTCGTCGTCATCCGGTCATTATAGCCATTCCGTCAGTCATCGCCTGCTTATCCAGCTGGGAGAAGCATACTTTGCTTACCAGATTTTGGATAAAAATTCCAAACCCATTTTTGGGAAGGAATTCACCTTCGATGCATCGCCGCAGTTGAAGCAGCACATCCTGGAAGATGATCATCTGAAAGAAGCCTTTGCCAGAACGGATGTCATTTTTACCGAGGTGGATTATGTACTCATTCCACAGACATACGCCCTTGCCGGCAGAATGGAACTGTACCGGCTAAACTTCCCCTTCGATGGCATGAGCCAACTGATGCGACACGTCGGAACCATTTGGGATGCAGATTTTTGCTTTAGCGTTTCTGCAGAACTCTGGAATGTGTTGAAAGAAAATTTTCCGGTATTCGAGCATCGGCTAGATGTTGAATTAATGGCAAATTGGTTGTTGAAGGATGCCCCTGTTAACGAAGGTTATACACTGGCAGTTTATCACCGTAAGCAAAAAATGCACCTGTTGCTTCTGAATGGCCATCGCAGTTTTGAGTTGGTCAATGCTTACGCTTTTTCTAACATGGAAGAATGGTTTTATTATGTCATGTTGGTTGGCGATCAGCTAGGAATAAAGGGAGAAGAATGCAGCTTAGTGCTGCTCGGAAGTCATGAGATGAACGAGGCTGGTATGGAGTTGTGCAAGGATTATTTCCGTGATATCAAGGCAATGGATCAACTTCAACAGCATGAGGGGGTGCAAGGCCCCGTTAAGGAATCGCTGCCAATTCAAATTTTGAGTAACCTTTGAGAATCATTGGAGGAACATACCGCGGATTGCGTTTCGATCCAGGTAAAGGGCAGCAAATGCGTCCAACAACCGATAGAAATCGAGAGGCACTCTTCAATATTTTGCAACATCGGCTCGACCTGGATGGCATCGCCGTACTCGATTTGTTTGCAGGTGCCGGAGGGGTGAGTTATGAATTTGCCTCCAGAGGGGCATCAAAGGTGGTGAGTGTAGAAAAGAACCGCTCGCTTGGCTTGTTCATCCGCTCGGTATTCGAACGCTTAAAATTCGCTCACTACGAAGTGAGAAACGAAGACGTTTACCGCTTTTTGAAACAATTACCCCTACAAACATTTGATCTCATCTTCGCTGATCCGCCTTATGCCGATGCAGCCCTCACGCAATTGCCAGAAATGATCATGAAAAGCGGATGGCTGAAGCCCGGAGGATTGCTCATCATCGAGCATGGATCTGGCTTGGCCTGGGGAAGCAGTGCCCCGGAAGAAACGCGGGTGTACGGCGAAAGTGCATTTAGTTTTTTTGAGGGCTGAGTTCAAATTGCGCTCAATCAATAGCTGATTCACTTTCTTTCATACCTTTGGATCCATGAAGCGGGCAGTTTTTCCTGGAACCTTTGATCCTTTTACCAACGGTCATCTTGATATCATTCAAAAAGGACTTCGGATGTTTGATGAAATCGTGGTTGCCATCGGCACCAATGCATCAAAAACACAAATGTTTCCTTTGGCCTATCGCAAAAAGTGGATTGAAGAAGTGTTCAGCAATGAGCCCCGCGTGCAGGTAGAAGAATACAGTGGCCTCACGATCGATTTTTGCCGTGAGCAAGATGCTGCCTTTATTCTCAGAGGTTTGCGAACCATCGTTGATTTTGAATACGAACGGCAGATCGCCTATGTAAATGATCAGCTTAATCCCGCATTGCAGAGTGTATTCATCATCAGTGAACAACGCCACTCGGTGGTAAGCAGCACCATTGTACGCGATTTGATAAGGCATAAAGCCAATTACCGCCAATATCTACCTGATGCGGTTAAAGTTGAAGAAGCACTTCCGTGATGGAAGGGTAGGTATGAATGAGCTGAACAGGGGTGTTCTTCAAATCGATCCAAGATATTTCTTCGATATCTTCTTCTCTCTGCGGCCTCGCCTGGTCATATTTCAAACATCGCATTCGAAACCAATGCGTTTTCTTGAGGGTCCATCCATTTCGGTTATACACATGATAGGTGGGCATTAACGCACCTTCAATGCTGAGTTGCTGCACATGGCACTCTTCCTCCACTTCTCTCATGGCGCCTTCTTCAATGCTCTCACCTGCTTCAAGCTTTCCTTTGGGCAGGTCCCATAGACCGAGGCGCTTGATCAGTAGCAAGGTGCCATCTTCTTTAAAGACAGCTCCCCCCGCGGCCTCCACCCAAATCATTTGCTCTTTTAAGCGCTCAAGCAGTTTGAGTGGCTCGGGATGTATGAGCGCAATCTTATCCTGAGCCATCGCAAGCTTTTTCATCTCTTGAATCAACCCTTTAATATCTTCCTCAGATGGGTCCACCATTTGCCTCTTGAAGTGCAACCCTTTCGGCGCCTGTTCACACAGGTACAGCACCGACTTCATAATGAAAATTTTGTACATTCGCCCTTGATGTTGAATCGGGAAATTGCCAGCCGGGTGGCTGATTATCTATTGCAAATTAACGCCGTTAAACTGCGGCCTGCAAATCCTTTTACTTGGTCATCCGGATGGTTGAGTCCAATCTACTGCGACAATCGCTTAACCCTTTCCTATCCTGAAATACGAACTTTTTTGCGAAAGGAAATGGCGGCTGCTATTCGAAGCCAATTTCCTGATGCCAATTCCATTGTAGGGGTGGCAACGGCAGGCATTGCTTTGGGCGCTTTGGTAGCCGATGAACTGGGGCTTCCATTTGCATATTGCCGGCCCAAGCCAAAAGAACACGGCATGAAAAATCAGTTGGAAGGAAGAGTGGATGCAGACGCAAAGGTGGTGGTGTTTGAAGACCTCATATCCACCGGTGGCAGTTCACTCAAAGTGGTTGAATATCTGAGAAATGATGGCATTGAGGTCATGGGATTGGCAGCTGTATTCACCTATGGTTTTCCCCTTGCACAAAAGAATTTCGACCACATGGCATGTCCTTTCATCACCCTGTCTGATTATTCCGTTTTAATTGAACAGGCCATTCGCAATGGATATGTCGACCAATCTTCACTCGATTCACTCACCTCTTGGCGAACCAACCCGGATAACTGGAAGCCGGCTTCTGAATAAAAAAAGCCACCGACCCAATGGACCGATGGCTCTTTGCTTGATTATTTCTCAGGATCAATACCTGTAATGTTCAGATTTGTATGGTCCTTCCTGGGTAACACCAATGTATTGGGCTTGGTCGGCACTCAGCTCTTCCAGTTCTACCCCAATTTTAGCAAGGTGCAAACGCGCTACCTTTTCATCGAGGTGTTTGGGAAGGGTGTAAACTTTGTTTTCGTATTGGTCATTGTTGTTCCAAAGTTCCATCTGGGCAAGGGTCTGGTTGGTGAATGAATTACTCATCACAAAAGAAGGGTGTCCGGTGGCGCACCCAAGGTTTACCAAACGACCTTCTGCCAACAAAATAACCTCATTGCCATTCACATTGTACACATCCACTTGGGGTTTCACTTCATAACGGCTTGCTCCGTGGTTTTGCTTCAACCAGGCAACATCAATTTCGTTGTCGAAGTGGCCAATGTTACAAACAATGGTTTTGTCCTTCATCAGCTCGAAATGCTCTGCAGTGATGATGTCGCGGTTACCCGTGGCGGTTACAATGATATCTGCACGTGGAATGGCAGTGGTCATCTTTTTTACTTCATAGCCATCCATGGCAGCCTGCAGCGCACAAATGGGGTCAATTTCTGTAACGATTACACGAGCTCCGGCTCCTCTAAGACTTTGGGCCGTTCCTTTTCCAACATCTCCATAACCAGCAACTACGGCCACCTTGCCTGCGATCATGATGTCGGTTGCTCTTCGAATGGCATCCACTGCACTTTCGCGGCAACCATATTTGTTATCGAATTTAGATTTTGTAACAGAATCATTCACGTTGATGGCTGGCATAGGAAGGGTGCCATTTTTCTGGCGGTCGTAAAGACGCAATACTCCGGTGGTTGTTTCTTCACTGATTCCCTTAATACCCGCAGCCAATTCCGGATAATGGTCGAGCACCATATTGGTAAGGTCGCCTCCATCATCGAGAATCATGTTCAAAGGTTGATCTCCATCAAAAGCCTTGAGGGTTTGCTCAATGCACCACTCGTACTCTTCTTCAGTCATTCCTTTCCATGCGTATACAGGAATACCGGCAGCAGCAATGGCCGCAGCAGCATGGTCCTGGGTAGAAAAGATATTGCATGAGCTCCAGCTCACTTCAGCACCTAGTTCTACAAGGGTTTCAATGAGAACGGCAGTTTGTATGGTCATGTGAAGACAACCGGCAATGCGTGCTCCTTTGAGCGGCTTGCTGGCTCCGAATTCTTCGCGCATGGCCATCAAACCCGGCATTTCGGCTTCGGCAAGGCTGATCTCTTTTCTTCCCCAGTCGGCTAAACTGATGTCTTTAACTTTGTAATTTGCTGTTTGCGTGTTCATAGGATGATTGTAGTTTTGAATGCTTCATTAAAAGCGCTGCAAAGGTAAGCTTTCTATTTAAGGGTTAAAACACTGTAGCGGCTGAAATGTTGTGTAACTGTTGTAAAGTTTAAACTAAAAAAATAAAAAATGCCATATCCAGAAATGTTAGTGGCCCCAATGAGGGCCGAATTAACCCGAGAAGGGTTTGAAGAATTGAAAACTCAAGAGGAGGTCTCAGGCGCACTTGAACAGTCTCAAGGAACTTCATTACTTGTTGTAAACTCCGTATGTGGTTGTGCTGCAGGCAGTGCACGTCCGGGCGTATTGCAATCGCTGGATGGTGATAAGAAGCCTGCCAGACTGCTTACTGTGTTTGCAGGACAGGAAGTGGAGGCGGTGGCCAAAGCACGTGAATTTCTGTTGCCGTATCCTCCTTCATCACCGAGCATTGCCTTGTTCCGCGATGGTGAGCTGGTTCATTTCATTGAGCGCCACAATATCGAGGGACGCACTGCTGAAATGATCGCAGCGAATTTAAAGGCGGCTTACGATCAGTTCTGCTAAGAGAGAATTTTATGTCAATAAAAAAGGCCGGGTAATACCGGCCTTTTTTTATGCATTGCATCGTGTTAATTTTTTCTTCATCAGGGTGCTCCCACGCGGTGCATGGCCAAGCGGAAACCGAGGGTAGAAAGGCTTTGATTTTCGTCCAAATAGCGGCGCGTTCCGGGCGACATCCAATAGGCTCGGTCATTCCATGAACCTCCTTTATAAACACGGGCTTTGTTGTTGAGCAGCGATGTTACGCCGTACTCATACCCCTGTTCACCTTCCATGTAGCTCTCTTCGTCGAGGTATCCCATGTTATCAGAAACCTGGTAGTTGCGACGGTTCACGTTGTCTTCTTCTGTAACGGGCACGTATTTCACACGTCCGAGACTGTCTTTCAAGTCTATCACTCCATCAATGTCGAGTTGTGGTTTGTTGTAAACATTGCCTCGGAAAGAATTGAAATCATCTTCATCTTCATAAGAAAGTGGACGATACACATCCATTACCCATTCGCTAACATTGCCTCCCATGTTGTACAAGCCATGGTCATTTGGCCAATAAGCCTTCACTTCAGTGGTGATCAGTGCACCATCATTCAGGCGGCTGGAAATACCGGCTTGGTCACCTTTGCCTCTTTTAAAGTTGGCATTGATCAAACCGCGGTATTTTTCCTTATCGCCATGGTGACGAACAGTTAAACCACCCCAAGGGTAAATTTTCTTGTAGTTGGTGTTTTCGTAATTGCTGGCTCCAACGTTACCGATGGCAGCGTATTCCCACTCCGCTTCTGTTGGCAGGCGATAATCAGGCAAAAAGATTCCGTCTTCCATTCTTACGCGGCGTGTGGCCCCTTTGGTATTAATGTCTTTCAATTCATGCTTGCCCGCTTTGCCATCGAACTGATTCACAAGATATGCACGCGTGTTGAAGTTTTCTTCATTGATTTGGGTAGGATCTGGTTCAAGTATGCCTTCCCTGATGAGAATCATCTCATTTACACGGTCGGTTCTCCATGCTGCAAAAGCCGAAGCTTGCAACCAATTCACGCCGACAACCGGATAGTTCTTATAGGCCGGATGGCGGAGGTAATACTCTACATAAGGTTCGTTGTAGGCCAATTTGCTTCTCCAGCAATTGGTGTCGGGCAAGGCTTCTCTGTATACCTCCGGATAATCGACATAAACACGGCTCAACCAATGCAGATACTCAAGGTAGTGTACATTGCTGATTTCTGTTTCGTCCATGTAGAAAGAGGCAACGGATACTTTTCTTTCAACATTATCGCGATCATACATTACATCTTGCTCAGATGAACCCATGGTGAATGCGCCACCATGCACCAAAACAAGTCCTGGACCGGTTTCCTGACCCGCGTAGTCATAGGTTTCAAAACCGCCCCATTTGGCATCGTTGTACTTCCAGCCGGTGATGGAAGACTTTTCCTTTTTACAGGCTGACCCGAATAGCATGATGCTTCCGGCTAAAACGAGATATAATTGATTCTTCAGTTTCATGTGTTTTTACGACAAGCGTATGTTATCAACGAACAAATAAATGAAATATTATTGAATTGACCTATTCTTAGAAATCTGGGCAGCTCAGCGGACGGAAACGAATGGGACGTGTTCTTGAACACCACTCAATGG
This sequence comes from uncultured Chitinophagaceae bacterium, assembly GCA_964647785.1. Taxonomy (GTDB): domain Bacteria; phylum Bacteroidota; class Bacteroidia; order NS11-12g; family UBA9320; genus CAZYJD01. The sequence continues at coordinate 7,758 of CAZYJD010000006.1, read as the reverse complement.
CTGCCGACACCTCATGCGAGCCCGGGGCCGCCGTTCTCTTGCTGTCTACAGTGAGGTCATAGCTGTATCCAAATTTGAATTTATCTTTTCTGAATCCTATCAAAACCATCAGTGCATCAGAGTTGGTGAATTCTCCCAGGGTCTGTCGATACCACAAACCGGTAACCAATGGTCCGCGATTCACGTAAAATCCACCATTTAACTGTGTGAATTTATTTTGCATCATGAACAGGATGTTCGGTGAAATGGTTGCCTTGGGGTTCTTTCTGCGATCGAGTGGAATCACCACGCCGCTATGTGCAGTATATCTTCTTGGCAATACAGATTCAGGGTCGCCGTAGAATGACTGTCGGGGTTCAATCACATTGTGAACCGCCACCCCAAAATAGAAACGTTCAGTGTAGCCCATCAGACCCGTACTGAAGTTAGGAGAGCTGATGGTGTTATCAACCACCGGCTCATTGGTGGGTCTTACGAACCCACGTGTGGCATCGATCTGATCTTCAAAACGGAGTTTGCTAAAATCAAGCGATCGCTGCATGTACTGGGCTTCTAGACCAAAGCGCATGGTGAACTTCCGACTTACGCGCAATTGGTAGGCGTAAACAGCACTGAGAGATCGGGTGGTTAACAAACCTTCACCGGCCACGTCATTCATGGCAATGATTCCCAAACCACCGCCCAAGCGATCAAAGTGCTGATCCCAGGCAAAAACAGAAGTTACGAAAGACCCGGGAAGACTCGGCCACTGGTTTCTGTAATTGATGGTGGCGCGACCACCACCATCGCATTGACCTGTTCCTGCCATGGCAGGATTCGTATACATCGGTGAAGCGTAAAACTGAGACAACTGCGGATCCTGTGCCATCGCAGCGGATGACAGGAATAATGTGGTGCTCAGGATAAATAATTTTCTCAACATGTTGCTGTTACTGAATAATCTGACAAATATGTAAAAATAATTTCTTTTTTACTGCTGCTTCGTGTTTTTCCACCCCTCAAACAATAAAGTTTTGTTTTAAATGTTCTTTTATTGCATTGGGAATGAATATAACTCCATCAGCCAGGTATTTATTGTTGGTTTGGATCAGCCTTGTTTCAAGCTGGCTCAGAGCACAGACTCCGTTTTTCGAAGAAACGTTGCATTGGATAGCTGAAAAGGATCAAGCAGGCTTTCAGTGGTCTTTTCATCCCAGGGAGCATCTCAGTTTTTCGGCAGACAATCCACAGATGCCGGTGTTTTCAAAACGCTACAAAATCAATGGTTCCATTGCCGAGCTTGAAATCAATGCGATGGGGTACGAAAAGGCGACAGGCACCAGTTCTGATATGGATGATAGCTTGCGTTACCGCTGGTATACGCTCTTGGAAAAAGGTCAGCCATACCTCTATTTGCAGGTGTGGCCCTATCGCAAAAATGAAACCGGCATCGATCTGCTCACGAATTTTAGCATCTCCTTCAAGGAATCTCAAGTTTCGAGAGCAAACAAACTGGCCAAAACAAATCACAGCAATGCCTCCGTGCTCAAAGATGGGGAGGTCTATCGCCTAAAAATTGGAAGCGATGGCATTTATAAGGTAGATGCTGCATTGATCAAGGAGATGGGGTTGCGGCCTGAAGACTTGCGATGGCAACAAGTGCAGTTGTTTGGCAATGGGGGAGGAATACTTCCTGAGATCATTGCAGAACAACGAGCAGATGATATAGAAGAATGCGCCATTCAGGTGAACGACCTCAATGGAAATGGCCGTTGGGATGAAGGGGAGTATTTTTTGTTCTATGGCAAGGGCCCGCACCCATGGGTTTATTTGGAAGATGAAGAACGCTACCATCGGGAATTGAATATCTACGACGACTTTAGTTACTATTTTTTGCGCTTTGGCAAAGAAGAGGGTCGTCGAATTAGCGAGCGGGCTGCCTCTACTCAACAAAACCCCGATTACACGGCCGATACTTACGATTTTCTCATTGCACGAGAGCAAGATGAACGCAGCTTAACCCGAAGTGGTAGGGTATGGGTGGGCGATGAGTTCAACGATAATCAACCCAAGAGTTTCAGTCATGAGCTGCCGGGCTTTCAGCAGGGCGATACCTTTTTACTCACGGTTACCTCATTGGCGCGCTCCTTACAAAACAGCAATCTGCTGGTGTTCGCCAACAACCAGCTGGTGCATAATCAGTCTTTTTTTACCGTAAGTGGCGAATACACGGCCGATTATTCAACCCCACCGCTCACGGCAACAGTGCCGGTGATCCCATCGGGAAATCGTCTCGATCTCTTGTTTCGATACACCCGCCCTTTAAGTTCATCGCTGGCATGGATTGATCGCTATTTGTTGCAGGGGCCGGTGGGTTTGCAAAAAGGCTCGGAGCAGTTGCGTTTCTCAAATGCAGCAAGTCGGAATTATACCACCACGCGTTTCCAATTGACTGGCGATGTGCGAGAGATATGGGATGTAAGCGATCATCAACAGCCCTTTGTTCAGTCATTTGAAAGCCAAGGCAATCGTAAGATTTTTCATGCCACTACTTCAGGCACGGTCAAATGGTATTATGCACTGGGCAATGAGGCACATCCTTCGCCCTTGTTCGATCAGAAAATTGCTGCGCAAAACCTGCATGGCATTGAGCAAGCCGACTACCTTATCATCGCTGCTCCTGAATTTTTGGAACAGGCCAATCGTTTGGCAGACTTTCATCGCGAAAAGCACGGTTTTGGTGTAGTGGTTGCTACCCCCGCTGCCATTTACAATGAATTTTCGAGCGGCGCCCAGGATGTTTCAGCACTGCGCGATTTCATCAAGATGGTTTATGATCGATCAATTGAACGAGGAAACCCGCTTGATTATGTGCTGCTTTTTGGTGATGCCAGCTTCGATTATAAAAATCGCACCAATGGCAACACCAATTTTGTGCCTGTATTTCAAAGCGTCAACTCTCAGTCACCCACCATCAGCCATTGTTCTGACGATTACTTCGCCATTTTGGATGACGAAGAGGGGTACTGGTCGCTCGGCAGCAGAGAGGGGCTTGACATAGGCATTGGTCGCTTGCCCGCAGGAGACCAATTCGAAGCCCGGGTATTGGTGGATAAAATTCTGTCTTATCACCGGCCGGAAACCATGGGCGACTGGAGGAACCGATTGGTTTTCATTGCAGATGATGAAGACAACAACGCCTTCTTGAATGACTGCGAAGATGTTTCGGATTTTGTTTATGCCGATCATCCCGAATACAATGTACAGAAAATATATATGGATGCTTATCCGCAGGAATCTTTTGGCAGCGGCGATAAATATCCAGACGTAAACCGCGCCATTGATGATGCACTGGATCGCGGCGTGTTGGTTTTTAATTACATCGGTCATGGAGGCGGACAAGGTCTGGCGCATGAAAGAATCATCACCAGAGAACAGATACAATCCTGGACCAACAAAGATCGGCTTCCACTCTTTGTTACCGCCACCTGTGAACTCAGTCGTTTCGATGATCCTTCGCAGGATTCTCCGGGAGAGTTGATTCTGCTCAACCCCAATGGAGGGGCCATTGCCTTGGTAACCACCACACGGGTGGTGTACACCAATACCAACAAGAATTTGAATGTGGCCTTGTTCAATAACAATTTGCTGGCCATGCACAACAAGGGAGTACCCGCCCTTGGCGATGTATACATGCGCACCAAGAACAACAGCCAGCGCGATGTGAATCAAAGAAACTTTATTCTTCTGGGCGATCCCGCACTCAGCCTGGCCTATCCGCGAGAAAATATCATTGCCACCAAAATCAATGGCAAAGACATCGGCGGAGCGAGCGATACCTTAAAAGCACTTGGCAAAGTAGTGATAGAGGGTGCCGTGGTGGATGGCGCGGGGCAGATCAATGAGGGCTTCAATGGGGTCATCACACCGACTGTATTTGATAAGTCCATCGCTTATGAAACCTTGGTTAACGATCCGGGCAGCTACCGGCAGCAATATGAAATGCAAACCAACGCCATATTCAGAGGGAATGTGAGCGTTGAAAACGGTCGCTTCAGCATGGAATTTGTGGTTCCCAAAGACATCACCTACAACTATGGTAAAGGAAAGCTGAGTTTTTATGGCCGAAATGCCTTGCTCGATGGACATGGTTACAATACCTCTTTTCTTGTGGGCGGAACAAGCGATTCAGCCGGGATGGATCAAATAGGACCTGAGCTAGATCTTTTTCTGAACGATAGCAGCTGGGTGAGCGGTGGAATTACTGGCAGTGAGCCCATGCTTTTAGCGAAAGTACGTGATGAGAATGGGATCAACATGGTGGGGACCGGCATTGGCAGAGAGATTACAGCCATTTTGGATAAGGGCATGGAGAGTGAGCAACTCATTGTACTCAATGATTACTACCAATCGGTGCTCGATAACTATCGCGAAGGTGAAATCCGATACCGCTTCAGTGAATTGGCCCCCGGTAAGCACAGTTTGCAATTGAAGGTGTGGGATGTGTACAACAATTCATCGGAAGCCTACACCGAATTTGAAGTGCGTTCAGAGGAAGCCCCTTTGATCGAGAATTTGCTCAATTACCCAAATCCATTTAGCACCTACACGGTTTTTCATTTCGATCACAATCAAACAGGGAGAAATTTGAAAGTCTCGCTAAGGATCCTTACCATCAGTGGCAAAGAGGTTTACAGTGAAGTGCAGGAAATTCCATCAGCACCGTCGCACATCCAAAGTTTTGAGTGGGATGGAAGAGATCGATGGGGCGATGTGCTGGCAAGAGGGGTTTACCTCTACAAAATTGAACTTCAGAATGAAGATGGAGATAAAAGTCAATTGCTTCAAAAATTGTATTTGATGCGATAAAAGGCATATTTTTGACCACCTTAAGTATTTTAATGAAACGCTATTCAATAAAAATGAAATATTCATTTGTCGGAATCATTGCGGCGGGACTGTTGTACAGCAGCAGTGCAAATGCCCAGGTTACCTCACGTGATCAGCTTTTGGGTCAGCGAAATGTGATCACCACTGCGGTGCCATTCCTGACCATCACCCCCGATGCACGGGCCGCAGGAATGGGGGATGTTGGGGCAGCTACCACGCCTGATGCCAATGGCATCCATTGGAATCCGGGTAAATTGGCTTTCGTGGAAAAGAACTCCGGGGTATCTCTTTCTGCAGCCCCATGGTTGCGCCAATTGGTTCCTGATGTATGGTTTTATTATCTCAGTGGTTATACCAAATTAGGCGAGCGCAAAAGAAGTGCACTTGCTGCCAGCATGCGTTATTTTACCTTGGGTGATATACAATTCACAGACGATTTTGGTAACAATACCGGAAACTATAAGCCTTTTGAAATGGCGCTGGATGTGAGTTATTCTTCACAACTGTCAAAGAAATTCTCACTTGGGGTGGCCATGCGCTACATTGTTTCTGACCTGGCCAAAGGACAAACCGGCACCACCGGCGTTGAAATACGCGCAGGACAAAGCGGGGCAGGTGATGTTGGAGGCTATTGGCATGATCGGATTAAAAGAAGCGGCGGCAAGGAAGATATCAATTATGCACTGGGATTTGCGGTGACCAATATTGGTGCAAAAATTACCTACACCAATGAAGCCAACAGGGACTTCATTCCTACCAACCTTCGCTTGGGAACCAGCTGGAATATCCCAATTGATGAGCACAATGAGTTTACCATCGCTGCCGATGTAAGCAAGTTGCTTGTGCCCACCCAGCCTACCTATTTCACCAACGTAAACGGTGGCGACTCTCTGGATTCTGAAGGCAATCGCGTGATTCAGTACGGAAAAGACCCCAACCAGCCGGTGCTGAGAGGGATGTTCCAAAGTTTCAATGATGCACCCGGTGGTTTTGCCGAAGAGATGAAGGAGTGGATTTATGCCTTGGGCGTGGAATATTGGTATGACAAGCAGTTTGCCGTTCGTGCGGGTTATTTTCATGAAGCAGATACCAAAGGTGGTCGCCAGTATGCCCAGTTTGGCATTGGTCTTCGTTACAACGTATTTGGAATAGATGCCGCATACTTGCAGCCTTTTGCACAGAGACATCCGCTGCAGAATACCATCCGTTTCACACTGATGTTCGACATCGATGCCTTCCAAACCCAAAATGGGGATGGAGCACCGGCCAATTGATTCCGGATTCCTCACGGATTACACCCCGCCGGGCGTGCCTGCCGTGGCTGGGCGGGACCCAGATAAAGCTTCGCTTTTTTTATTTCTTGTACCCGCTCAGCCATGGCAGGCACGCGAGGTGGGACAGAGGTACACATAAGGGAAAAAGCTGACGCTTTTTATTGAGTGAATAGTGAATTGTTTCTAGTGAATAGAGTGCTTTGGATGGATCTTCTTGCTCCCGATAGCTAAAGAGACTACGTCCTACATCATGCGTCTTGTGTCATGTGTCATGTGTCTTGTGTCTTAAGTCCTACGTCATACATCCTAAATCCTACATCCTACTTCAACGCATCCTGCATGATGCATACCAGTTCATCCCAGGGGATTTCTTGTAGGGGATTGAGGATGAATCCGGCAACTGATTTTCTATCGCGCATATCCAGAATGTGGTAAAGGGAGCTTAGTTTTTTCCCTTCGAGGAAGGCGAGTTCAACACGCAGGCCATCCTTTAATGGATTGAGATAACAGATGTTTTTTCTGCCGTGGTAGAAGGGAATGTTGTATTTGATGGAACAATTCACACCCGGCCAGTCGCTTATTTGCTCGTGCCATTGCAAGCACAATTGTCGCTGTGATGAAGGAAGTGCCAGTATGAATTCAAGCGGATTCAATGCCGATGTTCTTGGTGAGCCTGATGAAAAGCCCGCGTATTAGAGGAATGGATTATGACTCATCTCATGGCCAATGGTAGTGGCAGGTCCGTGGCCTGAATACACCTTGTAATGTTCAGGAAGACTCAGCAGCCGGTTGCGTATGCTGGCAATCAGGCTTGGGTGATCGCCGCCTGGCAGATCGGTTCTACCGATGCTTTCGCGAAACAATGCGTCGCCACTCAACACCCACTCCTCTTGCTCGCACAACAATGAAATACCTCCGGGTGAGTGTCCCGGCGTTTCAATCACCTGCAGTTTCAATTCTCCGATTTCAATGACCTGTCCATCGCTTAGATAGGCAGCAGGCTTTACTCCTGCATTTTTTCGGTATGCCAATCCATATTGCATGGCCACCGCCTCACCGGCTTCCAGAACTGGTATTTCTGCCTTATGCAATTCGGGCATGAGACGATATTGTTCGTAGATAAACGACAAACCGAAAATATGGTCAATGTGGGCATGGGTAAGCAAGTGGCGACTGGGTTTCAGCTGTCGCTCCTTCATCCAATTGCCAATAAGTTGCTCTTCCGATTGATCATAAGTGCCGCAATCGATGATGGCTGCTTCTCCGGTGGCATCGTACACCACATAGGTGTTCTCCTGAAAGGGGTTGAATGTAAAACTCGCTATGGGCATGGGTTCAAAGGTAGGCGTAAATGATTTAGGAAGAAGTACTTGTGAAGTCATGATGGCCATCGGGCTCAGGAGCACAGAAGCACAGAAGCACAGAAGCACAGAGGCACAGAAGCTACCTGTTCAAGAGGTTTAAAAGGCATATGAGGTTTAGGTTCATACCGAAGTTGAGTGCTCTAAAAATCTAATATCTAGAAATCTAGTAATCTCAATGGGGGCACAGAAGCACAGGAGCTCAGAGCGCAGAGCTCAGAGCTCAGACATAACGGTCAACGTTATTTAGGCAA
>CAZYJD010000005.1:0-50906 GCA_964647785.1 uncultured Chitinophagaceae bacterium | reverse complement strand
CCTTCTTCATAGCGTGGCGCTACTTATTTTCTAAAAAGAGCACCAATGCCATCAATATCATTTCCGGCATTTCCGTGCTGGGATTTTTGGTGGGGTCTTTTGCATTGATAACCATCTTATCCGCCCTCAATGGTTTTGAATCGCTGGTGGGCAATATGCTGCAGGAGTTTGATCCCGAACTCAAAGTGGTGTCTGTGAATGGAAAATCATTTTCAGCCAATAATGATAACCTATTGTCTTTGAATGAGCTCGAGGGAGTTGAAAATTCAGTCGGCATCATTGAAGAACATGCAGTCATTGAACACAATAACCAGTACGGTGTTGTGACCCTTAAAGGAGTACCTCCGGAATTTGCCAAATACCGCAATACAGAGGGCATGATGGCTGCTGGCACCTTTGATTTACAATTGCAGGGAATGCCAGCCGGAGTTTTTGGCGCGGGCATTGCCATGAAATTGGGGCTGCATCCTTCTGCAATTCAATTTTGTAATGTATTTCTGCCGTCTAGAAATGGTGATCTATCTGCATTGAATCCCGCGGCATCACTTCAACAGGAAAAATTGGCTGTTGCGGGCATATTTCTATTGCAGGAGGAGATCGATAACAAATATGTATTTGTTCCGAGGTCTTCATTGGAACGAATGCTTGACTATCAAAACAGGTATTCCTACTTGGAAATTATACCTGAAATAGATGCCGATAAACTTGCACTGAAGACCAGAATACAGCGTCATCTAGGGTCGAACTTTAAGGTTCTTGACCGATATGAACAAAATGAAAGCATTTACCGCATTTTCAAAAGCGAGAAGCTGGCCACCTATATCATACTTGCGTTCGTATTGTTATTGTCGGCTTTTAACACTACGGGTTCAGTGAGTATGATTGTTTTGGAAAAGCAAGCAGATACCGAAGTGTTGAGGAGCATGGGTGCGGATAATGGCATGATTAGAAGGGTGTTCTTCACGCTTGGCATGATCATTAGTTGGATTGGTGGAATGATAGGGATTCTGGCCGGTCTATTGCTCGCCTGGAGTCAACAACGCTGGGGGTGGTTGAAAATTGAAAATAGCGTGGTAGAGGCTTATCCCGTGCAGGTCATATGGACCGATGTGCTGCTGGTGTTGATCACCGTTTGCGTGCTAGGATTTTTTACCGCAGGTATTCCGGCATGGCGATCCGTACAAAATGGTCCTGTGAGAATGAATCAATTAAGAAGATTGAAATGAACAAGTTTCTGATAGCCGGTTTGGGAAATATAGGAGCAGAGTATGCCGGAACAAGGCATAACATTGGATTTGATGTGGTGGATGAATTGGCCAGACGGATGGAGTTATCATGGAGCACTGATCGACTTGCCTATGTTGCAACGGGCAGCCTGAGAGGGAAGAAAGTATGGTTGATTAAGCCCACCACTTACATGAATTTGAGTGGCAAGGCCATACAATACTGGCTGAAACAAACAGGGGTGCCACAAGAGAATCTGCTGGTCATTACAGATGACATAAGTCTTGATTTAGGTCGCCTAAGAACACGCCTGAAAGGAAGCGATGGTGGCCACAACGGATTGAAAAGCATTCAGGAATCGTTGGGAAACCAGTTATACCCGCGCATGCGTTTTGGAATTGGAAGGGATTTTAACAGAGGCAGGCAGGTAGAGTTTGTTCTTGGTAAATGGAAAGATGCTGAGGTGCCCGATGTAGAAGCCGCCATTGACAAGGCAGCTGATGCGGCTACTTGTTTTGTTCTTCGTGGAGTTCAGGCTGTGATGAATGAATTCAATTGCTAAAGGTCTTTGGTGAGACCTCGCACCACCTTAAGCCCCTGAAAAAACTCCTTGCCAATGATGCGCAGGAAGCTGTACACAGGAACAGCTAACATCATACCGGGAATTCCGGCAAGTGTACCGCCTATCAATATCACAATGAAAATTTCCAAAGGATGGGCTTTTACGCTCTTGGAGAAGATCAATGGCTGGAGCAAGATGTTATCGCTGAGCTGAGCAACACCAAAAACAGCGATGATCTTTAGACTGAGCGGCATAAGAAGCTCCTCCATGCCAGGCACCATATTGGTGCTTAACCCGAGTACAAGTCCGGTTAATCCACCTAAAATAGGCCCCACATAGGGAATCAGATTGAACAATCCTGCCAAAAATCCAATCAACAGCGCATTTTCAATTCCAACAATGCTCAATCCTACAAAAACAATCAGACCAACGATGGATATCTGGATCAAAACTCCGGTAAAATATTTGCTCAGCAGGTCAAAAGTTTCCTGAAAGATTCGTTTAATCTTATCGACATAATTATCGGGTGTAGCCGTTTCAATGATATTGTTGAGGATTTTGCCATCCTTCAGTAGGAAAAAGGTGATGAAAAAAATACTGAAAAGGGCCGCAATGGTAGCCGTGAATACATCGAGTATGTCACCAAACACCTTGCTCAAATCAGTGAGATTCAAATACGAATGCAGGTATTGTTCCAATTCCTTCCTGTTGATGTCCGGAATGTTCAGCTTTTCCATGGCCTGCTCAAAACGAGAGATGGGCTGCTCAAACGTGAGCATCAGTTGTGAGATATCAAGGTTGCTGATGATTTGTACTTCTTGAAGAATGATTGGAATGATGAGGCTCACAAAGCCTCCCACCGCAGCAACAAAAACAAAAACCACCAGTAGAGAGGCCAGCCAGTCGGGAATAGGTCTTTTGAACAGATTGATACGTTTGAGCGCCTGCATCAACGGTCGCCCGATCAGTGACAAAACCGCAGCTACAAAAAAGTAAACCACGATGATCCTGATGTTCCACAACACCCAAATAAGCAGCAGTGCAGAAAGAAAAATCAGTATGTTTCGTATCCAATTACCCATCAATATCCTGGCAAATTTCTATCAATACGCCTCCGCCATCAGCGGGGTGAATAAAATTGACCCATTTCTGGTCTGCCCCTCGCTTGGGCTCATCATAAATCAATCTTTTCCCTTCAGCTTTCAAGCGCTTCATTTCTTCATGAATATCATTCACAGCAAATGCGATATGGTGAATGCCCTCTCCCTTTTTTTCGATGAAGCGAGCAATGGCACTATCAGCTGATAAAGCCTGCAACAATTCTATTTTCGATTCGCCCGTCTGAAAAAATGAAGTGCTCACCTGTTCTCGTTCTACCGTTTCTCTCTTGTAGGGAGATTTACCCAAGAGGGTGCTGAAAAGGGCTTCAGCGGCATCCAGATCTTTTACGGCAATGCCCAGGTGTTCTATTTTCTTCATTCCTCCGTCCATCTGTACAAATGTCGTTATTCTTTCATCAAGCAAAGTTTCAAAGTAAGTAAAATGCCTTTTTTGAAGCGATGATTTGCAAACATTTTCTTTGTGGGATGGTTATATTTGCAAACTGGAATTAATCTAAATAAAAGGTACAGCAAAACATGAATTTCCCGATTTACCTCGATAACAACGCAACCACCCCAATGGATCCGAGGGTGTTGGAAGCAATGTTGCCATATTTCACACAGCAATTTGGCAATGCAGCCAGCCGAAATCACGCTTTTGGATGGCAGGCAGAAGAGGCAGTAGACTATGCAAGAGAGCAGGTGGCCGCCCTTGTAGGGGCAAGCGCCAAGGAAATAATATTCACCTCTGGTGCAACGGAGTCGAACAACCTTGCCCTCAAAGGAGTATTTGAAATGTATGCGCAAAAAGGTAACCATATCATTACCGTCACCACCGAGCATAAAGCGGTTATTGATGCCTGCCGACATTTAGAGAAACTAGGAGCCGATGTTACGTACCTTAGCCCGAAAACCGATGGCATCATTGATCTGGATGAGCTGAATAATGCCATTACAGATAAGACCATTCTTATTTCAGTGATGTACGGCAACAATGAGATTGGTGTAATTCAACCCATTCGTGAGATCTCAGCCATTGCAAAAGAGCACGGCATATTATTTCATACCGATGCAACCCAAGCAGTGGGTAAAATTCCCGTTGATGTTGAAGGTGATGGCATTGATTTGATGAGTTTTACCGGACATAAAATGTACGGTCCTAAAGGGGTGGGTGCACTTTATGTGCGCCGCAGAAATCCAAGGGTAAAGGTAACAGCTCAGCTTGATGGAGGCGGGCATGAACGCGGCATGCGCAGTGGTACGCTAAATGTGCCCGGCATCGTTGGTTTCGGAAAGGCCTGTGAGATTTGTCGTTTGGAAATGAAGGATGAGGCCGCCAGACTGAGTGCCATGCGCGACCGTTTGGAAAATGCATTGCTTGAGTTGGAAGAGTCGTATGTCAATGGAAATATCGAGCATCGTTTGCCGCATGTAACCAATATCTCTTTCAAATACGTAGAAGGGGAAGGCTTAATGATGGGGATTAAAGATGTTGCGGTTTCAAGCGGTTCGGCTTGTACTTCTGCTTCACTTGAACCCAGTTATGTGCTGAAAAGTCTTGGTCTTGATGATGAACTGGCGCACAGTTCCATACGCTTTGGTCTCGGAAGGTTTAGCACCGATGAAGAAATAGACTACACCATCGGTCACGTAAAAGAGGCAGTAACCAAACTCAGAGAAATGAGCCCTCTTTGGGAAATGTTCAAGGATGGAATCGACCTCAGCAAAGTAGAATGGCAAGAACATTAGAATAAAAGATAAAAAAACAATTATGGCATATTCAGAAAAAGTAATTGATCATTACAGCAATCCGAGAAATATCGGAACGCTGAACAAAGAAAGTAAGACCGTTGGCACAGGCTTGGTTGGTGCTCCGGAATGCGGCGATGTAATGCGTCTTCAGATTCAGGTGAACGAACAATCAGGGGTGATCGAAGACGCCAAATTCAAGACCTTTGGATGTGGATCAGCCATTGCTTCGTCATCGCTTGCAACCGAGTGGTTGAAAGGTAAAACTGTTGATCAAGCCCTGGAAATTGACAACATGGATATTGTTGAGGAATTATCCTTGCCTCCAGTAAAAATTCATTGCAGTGTTTTGGCAGAGGATGCCATTCGCACCGCAATCAATGACTACCGCATCAAAAACGGATTGGAACCCATAGAAGAGAAAAAACGACACTGATGACTGAAGCTCCGATGATCACTGTTTCTGAAAGAGCGGCGAAACAAATTCACCAGCTCATGCAAGATGAGTCGCTCGGAAATGATTATTTCATCCGGGTTTCTGTGGTAGGAGGTGGATGCTCTGGTCTGAGCTATAACCTCGACTTCGACAATGAAACGAAGCCAGGCGACCAAGAGTTTATTGATGGTGATATCAAGGTGGTCTGCGATATGAAAAGCTTTCTTTACCTCTGTGGTACAGAATTGGATTTCACGGATGGCCTCAATGGAAAAGGCTTTGCCTTTAACAATCCTAACGCCACGCGCACATGCGGCTGTGGAGAGAGTTTTGCTGTCTGAAAATATTTCGGTGCATTGAATCTTATTGGAAGGTGGCTAATGGCCACCTTTTTTTATGCCCTAATTTTTGGAAAAATGATTTCAATAGGTGGTGAACGATTTAATGCGAATGCCATCAAGTCGGCTTAATCTCACACCTTTTCGAGCAACTCAAATGGTACTTTAATCTTCAATGATTGCTCCATTGAGTCGATGGAAATGGTGAAGTATTCATGGTTATCTTTTCTTAAAATGTGCCCTTTTTGACCGCGCAAAGGACCATCTGCAACACGCACTTGCTCACCGGTTTCAAACTCGTCTGGGTTCAATAATTGCTCAGCATAATATCCGCTTTGCTCAATGCGGCGAATGATCTCAATTTCTTTTGCTCTCACAACGGCATTTTTGCCCTGAAATCGCAGATAAGCTACAATACCGCTTGTCGTTAAAACCGCATGAGCCGAAGCCCCTGCTTCGATAAAAACATACCCCCTGAATAAAGGTGTTTCCACCCATTTTTTTCGATCGCTCCATTGTTTCAATTCACGAAACAAGGGCACGTAAGTCAGGATGCCTTTATCCGCCAAAAGGCGACCTACCTTTTTTTCTTGTCGGGAGGCCACATACACCACATTCCATTGCCGTTGTTCAGCGTCGTTCATTCGGCAAAATTACAATGGCAATCCACTGTTCACATTCCAGCGTTCTCCCCACTACGTAAAGTGTTGTAAAACAGAGGGATATATGGAGTGTGGAAATTTATAAAACATCTAAGTGGGAGAAAGTGGGGCAAAGTGGGAGAATCTGCATTATTTTTACCGGAAAATTTCTAACCACCCCATGCCACAGTATATCGGAGAATATGAATGCAAGCTTGACACCAAGGGCAGGGTGGTGGTGCCTTCTGGTTTGAAGCGTCAAATTCCGGAGGAGGCAGCGGGTAGGATGGTGATTAACAGAGGCTTCGATAAGTGTCTTACACTTTATACCCGAAAAGATTGGGAGTTGGAGGTAAAACAGCTGGAGGGGCTCAATCAATTCAATCGACTGGACAGGCGCTTCGTTCGACTCTTTAATAGCGGTGCAACCGAGCTGTTGATTGACGGTGCGTCAAGGATATTGATTCCCAAAAAGCTAGCGGAATATGCAGAAATAGAAACAGAGGTGGTTTTCTATGCCTATGGCAATCGCATTGAAATTTGGTCGCAGAAAAACTACGAACAGCAAATGGCCATTGATCCGGATGAATTTGCCGATTTGGCGGAGCAGGTGATGGGTGATTCGAAAAAGCCGACGAGTGATGAATGAGGCCTATCACATACCTGTGATGCTTAAAGAATCTGTCGATGGGCTTGCGATTCAGCCTTCTGGCACCTACGCCGACCTCACTTTCGGTGGGGGCGGGCACAGCACTGAAATATTAAACCGGTTAGGACCGGAAGGTAAACTGGTGGTTTTTGATCAGGATGAGGAGGCATTTATGAATCTGCCGGATGACCATCGGTTGTATCCGGTGCATCATAATTTTAAATATCTAAAGAATTTTCTTGAGTATATGGAGCTCTTGCCACTCGATGGTCTTCTGGCCGATCTAGGGGTGAGTTCACACCAGTTCGATGAAGCTGAGCGAGGTTTTAGTTTTCGTGCAGACGCTCCCTTAGACATGCGCATGAGCGAGGGTTTAAGCAGAACGGCTGCCGAAGTACTGAACACCATGGCTGTGGGCGATTTACAGCAGATGTTCAGCCGCTACGGTGAAATTCAAAATGCGCGAACCCTCTCTCAGAAATTGCATGCATTCAGGCAACACAAATCATTTGAGATGATTTCAGATCTCTTGGAGGCCATGGATGGGGTGATGCCTGCTCATCAGCAGAGCAAGTACAAAGCACGAGTTTTTCAAGCCCTCAGAATTGAGGTGAATCAAGAGATGGCAGCACTCGAAGAGATGCTTCGCGTGCTACCGGAATGCATGGCAACAGGAGGCAGAATCAGCATCATCAGTTATCATTCTCTTGAAGATCGCATGGTGAAAAATCTCATTCAGCATGGCAATCCCGAAGGAGAGCGGCAGGCTGATGTTTTCGGTCATGTGAAGTTGCCTTTTAAAGCGGTTGAACGAAAGCCTCTGCTTCCGTCTGAAGAGGAGGTGGAGCGGAATCCCCGATCAAGAAGTGCCAAATTGAGAATAGCGGAACGTTTATGAGTGACCGATCCAACATAGAGGAGCCTGCAACTGCACGTGATATTTTATTCGATTGGCTTCCTTATCTGGGGCTTTTGCTCCTGATGACGCTTCCTTACATCAGGCTTACCCATCAAACGGAAAACACCATTCGCGATACGGAGCGCCTTAAAAAGGATATCAAGGATTTCCGTTCGGAATATATCACCCTCAAATCAGAGGTGATGATCGAAAGTACAGAGTCAAAGGTGGCTGAAAAACTCAGAGAAAAAGGGTTGAAAAGCCTCGAGAAACCTCCCTATGAATTAAAAATCCAGTGAGCGCACATTACAAGAAAGACATATTGCTCAGAATGTTGCTGGTTGCCGGATTGCTGCTGGTGTTTGGCTTGCTGGTTGGATGGAAAATACTGCAGATACAATACACCGAAGGTGAGCAATGGAAGGCATTATCGCGCAAGCTAACATACACCTACAAGGAGATTGAAGCCATTAGAGGAAACATCTATGCTGCAGATGGAAGCTTGCTGGCTACCTCTGTTCCTCGCTATGAGGTTCGGTTCGATACGCGTGTGGTGCATCGCGATACCTTTAACAAATATCAAAAAGAGCTTGCCACCCTTCTGGCGAGTAGGGTAGGAGCTCGTTCATACCCCGAATACCTTCAATTACTACAGAACGCCCGTCGGCGCGGAGATGCCTATTTGTTGCTCCGAAGAAAAGCGACCTACCTTGATATCAAAGAAATGCGAAATTGGCCCATCTTCCGTCTCGGCAAGTACAAAGGCGGTTTTATTGTCGAGGAAGAAACGGTTCGCACCCTTCCTTTTGGTCCGTTGGCGGCCAGAACCATTGGCTTCTTTAAACAGGATATAGGTGGCGTTGGTATTGAGCGTGCTTTCAACAGCGCACTTGCCGGGGTTAATGGCAAACGACTTGTTCAGAAAATAAGCGGTGGTTACCGGCCACTAACTGATGAGAATGCCATCGATCCGGTGCAGGGGCGCGATGTGTATACATCCATCGTTCCGCAGATACAGGATATTTCACATGATGCCTTAAGAAAAGCGCTCTTAACCCATGGCGCTTCACATGGTTGTGCGGTGGTGATGGAGGTGAATAGCGGACGGATTGTGGCCATTAGCAACCTCACCAGAAACGATGAAGGTGAGTACCGCGAGCGCTTCAATTATTCATTCGGTGAGTCATATGAGCCGGGCTCTACGTTCAAGCTCTTTTCAGCGCTGGCTCTGTTAGAAGACGGGTACTACCGCCCGGAAGACAGCATTCGCATTTTTGGCGGGAAATACGACTACTTCGGCCAGACCATGGAGGATTCTGAGAAGGACCAACCGGAATATCTCAGCTTTCAGAAATCTTTTGAACATTCCTCAAATGTGGGCATATCAAGACTCGTGTATGAAGCTTATGGCAAAAAGCCTGTTGCTTTTCTTGAGCATATTCATCGCCTGGGTCTCCATCAGCCTCTGGGAATCAGTCTGCCCGGTGAAGCAAAACCCTTTGTAAAAGAATACGGCAAGGAAGGTTGGTATGGCACCACCCTCCCTTGGATGTCTATCGGTTATGAGATCAACCTAACCCCACTTCACATCCTAACCCTCTACAATGCCGTGGCAAATGATGGGGTGATGATGAAACCCACCATTGTTACGGGCTACGGACGAACGGGTAAAATAGAGGAGGTTGTGGAACCGGAAATTCTCAAAAAATCAATTTGTGGAGATGAGGCGCTCAAAGATCTGCGGGGCATGCTGGAAGGAGTGGTGCAGCGTGGTACTGCTCAGAATTTAAAAAATCTCGGATTTCCGGTTGCAGGAAAAACAGGTACAGCGCTCATAGCAGATCGCAATCGCGGATACAGCCAAAAACTGTACAACGCATCTTTTGCAGGTTACTTCCCGGCAGATGCCCCTCAATACAGCTGCATCGTGGTTATCAGCAGGCCTTCATCGGGTTCATACTACGGCTCTTCCGTTGCTGCACCCGTGTTTGGCGAGATCGCTCGGAAAGTCTTTGCCAAAGAAATGCGCACTCCTCTTATACATGAGGATCAAAAGGCGTTGCAGCCCTCATGGGTCGTTCATGCCCCCAATATGTCTGAGTTTACGGAGGCCATTGATTGGAAAGAGCGCAATGATTTTGATGAAGGTGCCTATTGGGTGAAAGTGATGCCGGATAGCAATGGGATGAAGTATCAATCAGTGGAAATGCAAGGTATGTTGATGCCGGAACTCAAAGGAATGGGACTATCTGATGCTCTTTATCTACTTGAAAACCGCGGCGTGAAAGTGCTTGTAAAGGGGGAGGGAAAAATAATTGGTCATTGGCCTGCGAAAGGAAAGCAACTCAGCAAAGGGCAAAATGTAATTCTAAAACTGGGCCAGTCATGAGCATGCTGCTAAAAGATATGGTAAAAGGCTTGCCACTGGAGATCAGAGGCAGGGATGATCTGAAAATTTCATCGGTTGAGCTCGATTCCAGGAAAGTGAAACCGGGTAGTTTATTTGCCGCGCTCAGAGGAACACAGACAGATGGCCATGCTTTTATTCAAAAGGCTTTGGATAATGGTGCCACTGCAATCCTATGCGAAGAAATTCCTCCTGAGGCTGATGCATCAGTTAGCTGGTTGCTGGCTAGAAATAGCAGGGAACTCATTGGCCCCATTGCTTCAGCTTTTTATGCGCATCCTTCTAAAGATTTGAAAGTGGTTGGGGTAACGGGTACGAATGGAAAAACAACCGTTGCCACCTTGCTTTACGAATTGTATTCGGCACTGGGATTCCGCTGTGGTTTGATTAGCACGGTGCAAAACATCATCGATGGCGAATCTTATGTGAGCACCCATACCACGCCCGATGCGGTGAGCATACAGGCTTTGTTGGCCGCAATCCGGGATAAGTCTTGTACCCATGTGTTCATGGAGGTGAGTTCACATGCCCTGGATCAGGGAAGAGTCAATGGCATTGAGTTCGATCTGGCCATTTTTACCAATATTTCGCACGATCACCTCGATTACCATAAAACATTTGATAATTACATCAAGGCCAAAAAGCAGCTATTTGACCTTTTGGATTCATCGGCCTTTGCATTGGTGAACAACGACGACCGCAATGCTTCGGTCATGGTTCAGAACTCGAAAGCATCGGTCTTTCGATATGCGTTGAAAAAACCCGCCGACTTCAAAGCGAAAATTCTTGAGAAAGACTTCAACGGCATGTTGCTGGATATGGATGGTTGGGAGGCTTGGTTCCAGTTGGTAGGAAGCTTTAATGCGTATAACCTCCTGGCTGTCTATGGTGCAGCATTCCTTCTGGGTGCAGATCGACAACGTGTGATCGAAGAATTGAGCCGGGTGCGCCCTGTAAGGGGGCGTTTCGAAACCTACCGCAGCACCGATGGGGTTACCGCCATTGTGGATTACGCCCACACCCCCGATGCACTGGAAAATATACTCAAAACCATCTCCGATATACGCAGCAAGAACGAAACACTTTACACCCTATTTGGCTGTGGTGGTGAACGCGATAAAGAAAAGCGGCCTGTGATGGGAGAAATAGCCGCACGTTTCAGCGACCGCATCATCCTCACTTCGGATAATCCCCGTTCTGAAAATCCCGAAACCATTTTGGATGAAATAGAAAAAGGGGTGCCGGCACAACACTACAAAAAGCTGCTTCGCATCACCGATCGCAAGCAAGCCATTAAATCAGCTGTACTCGGCGCACAGCCGGGCGACATCGTTTTGGTAGCGGGGAAGGGGCATGAGACCTATCAAATCATCGGGCAAGAGCGGAATCACTTTGATGATGCTGCCATCATAATCGAAATGTTTGACCTAAGAAATTCCTATTAATGCTTTACTATCTTTTTGAATATCTCAATGAACATTTCAATCTGCCGGGAGCAGGGGTGTTTCAGTACATCAGTTTTAGAGCTGCCATGGCAGTGCTTCTTTCGCTGGTAATTAGCATGATCTTTGGCAAGCGCCTAATCGATGCACTCCAGCGCCGTCAAGTGGCCGAAACCGTTCGTCAGCTTGGCCTTGAAGGAGAAAGCCAAAAACAAGGAACCCCCACCATGGGAGGTTTGATCATTCTGGCCGCCATCATTATTCCAACGCTCCTGTTCGCCCGACTGGATAACATTTATATCATCTTAATCTTGTTCGTAACCATCTTTTTGGGCGGGGTAGGCTTTGCTGATGACTATATCAAGGTGTTCAAGAAAGATAAAAAAGGCCTTGCCGGAAAA
The DNA here is from genome assembly GCA_964647785.1 of uncultured Chitinophagaceae bacterium. Lineage (GTDB taxonomy): Bacteria > Bacteroidota > Bacteroidia > NS11-12g > UBA9320 > CAZYJD01. The sequence goes on along the minus strand of CAZYJD010000005.1, from coordinate 39,059 downwards.
TTCAAAGTCATTGGGCAGGTGGTGGTTGGAACCGTGTTGGCGCTCACCCTCTATTTTCATGAAGATGTGGTTGTTCGGGAATTCGTGGCCACAGACCAGTTAAGTGAAGAGCAAATTCAATCGCCCGATAATACCCAAGTCTTATACCGCGATGGCTTGCCATATGCCATCGACCACAAGTCGACCAAGACGACCATCCCTTTCCTCAAACAAAGCGAATTCGATTATTCTGATATCCTGTTTTTTCTCGATGACCCCACCGCCACAAATTGGTCGTGGCTGGTATATACCCTGGTAGTGATTTTTATCATTACTGCCGTAAGCAATGGAGCCAACTTAACCGATGGGATGGATGGCTTGGCGGCAGGTTCCTCGGCCATAATCGGTCTTACACTTGCCATACTCGCTTTCATTTCAGGCAACGCCATTTTTTCCGATTACCTCGATGTGATGTTCATCCCCAATCAGGGAGAGTTGGTGATCTATGCAGCCGCTTTTGTGGGGGCTTGCATCGGTTTCCTTTGGTACAACAGTTATCCTGCACAGGTATTTATGGGTGATACAGGCAGCCTGGCCATAGGTGGCATCATCGCATGCCTGTCGATCATGTTGCGCAAAGAACTTTTGATTCCGATCCTCTGCGGGATATTCCTGGCAGAGAACCTGAGTGTGGTGATGCAGGTGGGTTATTTCAAATACACCAAAAAACGCTTTGGTGAGGGTCGCCGCATTTTCAGGATGTCGCCCCTGCACCATCACTATCAAAAACTGGGTTATGCCGAACCCAAAATCGTCACCCGTTTTTGGATTGTCGGAATCCTCCTCGCAGTTCTAACCATCATTACTTTTAAACTGAGATAATTGGCAGGAAGACTGGTCATATTAGGAGGAGGAGAAAGTGGTGCAGGTGCTGCCCTGCTCGCTCAGCATAGGGGCTGGGAGGTGTTCCTGTCGGATGCTGGAACATTGAAGGAGAAATACCGCAAGGAGCTTGAAGATTTTCAGGTGCCCTTTGAAGAAGGCGGGCATACGGAAGAAAAAATTCTCAATGCCAATTGCATTGTGAAGAGTCCGGGAATCCCTGGCTCCGCACCCATTGTTCGGCAAGCCATGGCAAAGGGCATTCCGGTTATTTCTGAAATCGAATTTGCTGCGCGATACAGCCGAGCAAAGATGATTGGTATCACCGGTACCAATGGCAAAACCACCACAACCCTGCTTACCTATCACATTCTGCAAAAAGCAGGTTTTAAAGTCTTCCTCGGTGGGAATGTCGGCAAAAGCATGGCACGACAGCTGCTCAACGGTGACCCCGATTACTGGGTGCTCGAAATCAGCAGCTTTCAACTCGATAATTGCTATGATCTCAGATTGGATGTAGCAGTTCTGTTAAACATCACCCCTGATCACCTCGACCGGTATGGCAATATGGAGGCCTATGTCAACTCCAAGTTCAGAATCGTGCAAAATCAAAGACCTGAAGATGTATTCATCTGGTGTGCAGATGATCCGGTGAGCAGCGAAGCCATGAGGCAGAAGGCTGAAAACATCCCCTCAAGAATAATTCCCATCAGTTTTAACCCTCAGTCGAATGAAGCGGCCTGGGTGCAGGATGGAAGCATACACATACACCTAAATCAACCTAAAATAAGCTTTCAAATGGAAATCGATCAATTAACCATCAGTGGAAAACACAACACCTACAACAGCATGGCATCGGCAGTAATTGCCAATGTGCTGTTAATCCGAAAAGAAATCATTCGCGAGAGCATGAGTGATTTCAAGAATGTAGAACACCGCCTTGAATTTGTGGCAAGGGTAAAAGGAGTGGATTACATCAATGACTCAAAAGCCACCAATGTCAATTCAGCCTGGTATGCCTTAGAGAGCATGCCCAAAGGAATCATCTGGATTGCAGGAGGGGTTGACAAGGGGAATGATTACGACATGCTTCGTGATTTGGTAAAAGACAAAGTGAGAATTATCATTTGCCTTGGAAAGAACAATCTGCGTCTTCACAACGCATTTCACAAGGATGTAGACATGATTTTAAATACCACCTCTGCGAAAGAAGCTGTTCAAATGGCTTATGACCTTTCGCGCAGAGATGAAACTGTTCTTCTTTCCCCTGCCTGTGCTAGTTTCGATCTATTTGAAAACTACGAAGAACGCGGTCGCAAGTTCAAAGAAGCGGTGAGAAGTTTATAAGGTGTTCAGTCTCAGGGAATATATCAAGGGAGACCGTTATATCTGGTTCATCGTACTGATGCTCTCTGGATTCGGTGTTATGGCCGTTTACAGCAGTACGGGAACCCTTGCTTATGTTAAAAAAGGGGGCAATACAGAGTTTTACCTGCTCAAGCATGTAGGCATATTGCTATTGAGTCTATTCATACTCTGGTTGGCCCATTTGGTTGATTTCCGTTACTATTCCAGAATCTCCCAGCTATTGCTTTTCATTTCCCTGCCTTTGCTGCTGTATACCCTGTTCTTCGGTACAGAAATTAATTATGCAAAACGCTGGCTAACCATTCCAGTGATTGGTCTGCGATTTCAGACCTCTGATCTTGCAAAAATGGCATTGATCATGTTCATCGCCAGATTCTTGAGCAAACGGCAAGACAAGGTGAAGGATGCCAAAAAGACCTTTTGGCCTATTCTTGGGTGGATTGGGCTGACCTGCTTACTCATAGCACCGGCTGATCTATCTACCGCGGCGGTTTTATTCACCACCAGCATTCTTTTGCTGTTTCTCGGAAGGGTTCCCATCAAGCAAATTTTGCAATTGGCGGGCATAGGAGCCGTCATTTTCCCCGCACTGATTTTTGTGTTGTGGAATTACCCCGAAACCATGGGGTCAAGGGGAACCACATGGAAGTCGCGCATAGAGAGTTTTATATCTGCCGATGAAGATGGCGGATCGTATCAAACCCAGATGGCCAAAATAGCCATCACCGAAGGTGGTTTAACAGGTAAAGGACCGGGTAAAAGCACCCAACGCAATTTCCTTCCCTCGCCTTACGCTGACTTTATTTTTGCTGTAATCATTGAGGAGTACGGCATGCTGGGAGGGCTTTTTCTTTTATCCCTCTACTTGCTGTTTCTATACCGGGTCTTGTTAATTGTTAGAAGAACACCCAAAGCATTTGGTGCCCTGCTGGCAGTGGGGCTTGGAATCAGTTTGGTCATGCAGGCCTTCATCAATACTGGAGTGGCCGTAGGGATATTTCCTGTAACAGGTTTGCCTTTGCCCTTGGTGAGCATGGGAGGTACCAGCCTTTTTTTCACCAGCTTTGCTTTTGGCATCATTCTCAGTGTTAGTCGTTATCAGTCAGAAAATTCTAATGAAGCAAGTTAATACCACATTTATGGTTAGCGGTGGGGGAACCGGTGGACATATATTCCCGGCGATAGCCATAGCCAATGGTTTGCGTGCGCGTTACCCCGATGCCAGCATTGTATTTGTTGGTGCACTCAATAAAATGGAAATGCAGCGCGTGCCCGAAGCGGGCTACCCCATTTACGGCCTGCCCATTACAGGCTTTCAGAGAAAATTACACTGGTCAAATCTCATTTTCCCTTTCCGATTGATTGCCAGCTTGTTTCAGAGCTGGCGCCTATTACGTCGGTATAAACCAGCGGCAGTGATAGGGGTAGGTGGTTTTGCAAGTGGACCATTGCTGGAAATGGCTTATCGTTTAAAAATACCCACACTTATACACGACAGCAACAGCTATCCGGGCATTACCAACCGGCTGCTTGCACGAAAAGCCGATAAGATATGTGTGGCCTTTAGCGGAATGGAACGCTTTTTCCCTGCAGGCAGATTGGTGCTCACAGGGAACCCGGTGAGAAAGGAAATTGAAAACAACCTTCCATCTCGTGAAGAAGCCTGTGCCCATTTTAAATTGGATGCTTCAAAAAAAGTATTGCTGGTGCTCGGCGGAAGTTTGGGTGCCAAAACCATCAATCAAAGCATTGAACAGGGGCTGGAAGATATTGAACATCACGGAGTGCAATTACTTTGGCAAACAGGTAAATCGTATCATGGAAATGCCCGTGTAAAGAACGGATTGCGAACAACCTTCATCAAAGATATGCATCATGCGTATGCAGCAGCAGATGTGGTGATCAGCCGCGCTGGAGCCATGAGTGTTACCGAACTATGCCTTTGTGGCAAGCCGGCCATTCTGGTGCCATCGCCCAATGTTGCAGAAGATCATCAAACCAAAAATGCCATGGCCCTGGTTTCAAATCATGCGGCTGTATTGGTGGCTGATAAGGAAGCCCGCGATGAGTTGGTGCAGGAAGCCCTTCAGCTTTTATCAGACGAACAGAGATGTGCCCAACTGAAGATGAAAATTGAAAAACTGGCAGTGCGAGGCGCAACAGAAAAAATCGTAGATCAAATTTCAGAACTGATTGGAGACCAGTCTTAAATACGCATATTTCATTGGTGCCGGAGGCATTGGTATGAGTGCCCTCGTTCGATACCTTTTGCATAGAGGAGTGGAGGTGCATGGTTTTGATCGAACAAGAACGAGCTTAACCTCCCGCTTGGAGCAAGATGGCCTTAAAATCCATTACGAAGAACGTCCAGATCTCATCCCGGAAGCATTCCTACAGGCTTCTGATAAGGAGGTGGTTTGGGTCTATACACCAGCCATTCCTGCCTCACATAAAGAGATGCAATTTTTGCTGGCAAAGGGCAAGAACTTGTTAAAGCGTTCAGCGCTCTTGGGAATGATTACCAAACAAAGTTTCAATATATCCGTAGGGGGTACGCATGGCAAGACCACCACCACTTGTATGTTGGCTACCTTGCTTGCTTATTTGTCCAGAGAACAGCACTCATTCATGGGTGGTATCAGTGCAGATCTGGGAAGCAATTATTTTTACCGTTCAGGAGAAGGCCCCTTGCTTACGCTCTGTGAAGCCGATGAGTTTGACCGTTCATTTTTGCAATTGAGCCCTGATATTGCAGTGATTACATCCGTAGATGCAGATCATCTCGATATTTATGGCAAAGCAGAAGATGTACAGGAAGCATATGCATGTTTTGCAAAAAGGGTGAAAAAAGGCGGTACGGTTTATTGCAGAAAGGGACTAGAAGCCCAGTTGCAAAATGAAAGTATTCAGCTCATTACTTACGGCATCGATGAAGGGGATGCTCAAATTTCAGACTTGAATTTACTGGCAGGAGGATCGGTGTTTTCTTTTTCTGAGCAAGGTGAACAATGGCGAGATATAGCATTGGGTTTGCCCGGTGTTCACAACGCAGAAAATGCTTGTGTGGCCATCAGCATAGCGAAAAAAATGGGCTGCTCAGAAAATCAAGTTCGAAGCGCACTTAAAGGATTTAAAGGCGTGAAAAGAAGATTTGAGCGCATATGTTCGGAAGAAGATACCATTTACATCGATGATTACGCCCATCATCCAACGGAAATAGCAGCCGTATTGAGCTCCATCAGGCGCATGTATCCGAAATTGAAGATTACCACGATCTTTCAGCCGCATCTGTATAGCAGAACACGCGATTTTGCAACTGAGTTTGCTGCTGCGCTCGACCTGGCAGACCGGGTGTTTCTCATGGATATTTATCCCGCGCGTGAAGAGCCCATAAAAGGGGTTGATTCTGGACTCATTTTGCAACATATCACAAAACCGGCTGAGATTATCCCAAGAGGGAGTATTGCCGATCGCATGAAAGCTTTAAGACCGCAACTTCTGGTAACATTAGGCGCTGGAGATATTGATCTGGAGGTAGAGAAAATTAAGCAAGCCATCTGTACCAATGAATAAACAGAAGCTGGCCATATTGCTTGTTTTATTGGTATTGATACCCCTCGTTTTGATTGGGCTCAATGGCATGCGCACGAAGGAAATTAAGTCGGTAAATGTGCACATTAAAAATTCCAAAGAACTCTTTTTTGTGAAAGAGGCGGAAGTGAACAGAATCTTGCAGAAGTACCTCGGTCGTCCGGTTAAAGGTCTGCCTTTGCGATCCATCAACCTCAATGCCATTGAAGGTGAATTGATGAAAAACCCTTGGGTTGAAAAAGCAGAGGTACACAGCGATTTTAACGGCCGGCTAAATATTCAGATTGATCAGAAAGACCCGCTGGTCAGAATTCAAAATACAACGGGCAGCTCTTACTACATTTCAAAAGGTGGAAGTCGATTCCCACTGTCTTCGCAATTCACCGCCCATGTACCGGTGGCAACAGGAAAAATCGATAGTGCAGTGAGCAGGAAAGTGTACACCCTCATGACCTTTGTGCACGAAAGCCCTTTCTGGAATGGGCAGGTACAACAGATATTTGTGAGGAGCAAGAATAACCTGTTCATCGTTCCGGCCATTGGGAATCATGTGGTAGAAGTAGGAGATACAGATCGTCTGGATGAGAAGTTCCGGCATCTGGAAGAGTTTTACCGTCAGGTCATACCCAAAGTGGGTTGGAACAAGTACAAAGAAGTTAGTATCAGATACAAAGGACAAGTAATCGGCAGAAAATCATGAGCAGCGGCAAGATCATCGTAGGTTTAGACATCGGAACCACCAAGGTATGCGCCATCGTCGGACGTAAAAACCAATATGGAAAAATTGACATACTCGGCCTGGGGAAGGAATCTTCTCTTGGGGGGGTAAGCAGAGGAGTGGTTTCAAATATCGACAAAACGGTTACTGCCATCATGAATGCGGTGGAAGAAGCCTCAGAGAAGTCGGGCGTAGATATTCGCAAGGTGCATGTAGGGATTGCCGGTGCGCACATCAGAAGCCTGCAACACAGAGGCATGATCATACGCAATGATGTTGAAGTGGAAATTGCCCAGGAGGATTTGGATAAGCTGGAGCAAGATATGTATAAGCTTTCCGTAAATCCGGGAGATAAAATTCTGCATGTGCTGCCACAGGATTATGCGTTGGATGACGAACCCGGAATAACTGACCCCATAGGGATGAGTGGGGTGAAACTGGAAGGAAACTACCACATCATTACTGGGCAGGTAGCGGCTGTCCGTAATATCTATAAATGTGTTGAAAAGGCGGGAATTAAATTGGCAGATCTCACCCTTGAACCACTTGCTTCTGCGCAATCAGTTTTGAGTGATGAGGAGCTGGAGGCCGGCGTAGTGCTGGTAGATATAGGAGGCGGAACAACTGATATTGCCATTTTTCATGAAAATATCATCCGCCATACGGCCGTCATTCCATACGGGGGAAATATCATCACCGAAGATATTAAGGAAGGCTGCAACGTGATGAAGAATCACGCCGAGCTATTGAAGATCAAATTCGGGTCAGCTTTGGTCGATGAGTCTTCTGAAAATGAAATTGTAACCATTCCAGGCTTGAGGGGACGCGAACCGAGAGAAATTTCAGTGAAGAACCTCGCGCGCATCATACAAGCGCGCATGGAAGAAATTCTCGAGTTGGTGTATTATGAGATCAAAGCCAGTGGATATGAGAAGAAACTCGTGGGTGGTTTGGTCATCACCGGAGGAGGATCTCAATTGAAACATATTGGTCAGCTTGCAGAATATGTTACCGGTTTGGATGCCCGCATTGGATATCCCAATGAACATCTCGCCAAAGGAATGGTCGAAGAAGTGAAAAGCCCAATATATGCCACTGCCGTTGGCTTGGTAATGAAAGGCCTATATGATGAGGACTCTGAAGAGGGTGCCACCGAGGGCGCAGCTGTGAAGGCAGGAACGGAAACCAATAAAAAAGGATTAGTGACCCGGTTGAAAGACTGGCTGAAAGACGATAGTGATTTACAGGACTTTAAGTAAAGCAAATTATGCCCGAACTGAATTTTGAAATGCCGCTTAACCGCTCAAATATCATCAAGGTAATTGGTGTTGGGGGTGGAGGCGGAAATGCAGTAAACCATATGTTTGAGGAAGGAATTTCCGGTGTGGATTTTTACATATGTAATACCGATGCCCAAGCTTTGGAGGCCAGCCCAGTAGTGAACAAAATCCACCTTGGCAATACCCTAACGGAAGGAAGAGGTGCAGGAAGCAATCCGGAGGTAGGCCGTCTCGCCGCTGAAGAATCAATGGATCAAATTGCTGAAGTTCTTGGGGTGAATACGCAAATGGTATTCATTACTGCAGGTATGGGAGGAGGTACAGGTACCGGAGCGGCCCCTGTCATTGCCAGAATAGCCAGAGAAATGGGCATACTCACCGTGGGTATCGTAACCACTCCTTTTGCCTTTGAAGGTTCAAAAAGGGCCGGACAGGCCGATATTGGTATCCAGGAAATGAGGGAGCAAGTGGATTCTCTGCTGGTTATTTCCAACGACCGGATCAAAGATATTTATGGCAACCTACCCATCTCCCGTGCTTTCTCACATGCCGATGATGTGTTAACCATAGCGGCGAAAGGAATTGCCGAAATCATTACCATAGCGGGTACGATCAATGTGGATTTTGAAGACGTGAAAACAGCAATGAAAGACAGTGGGGTGGCCATCATGGGAAGCGGCTATGCCGATGGCCCCGACCGCGCCATTAAAGCCGCTGAAAAAGCGCTGAATTCCCCCCTGCTCAACGACAACCGCATCGATGGGGCAAGCGATTTATTAATCAATATTTCATACGGAGAAGAAGAAGCAACCATGGAAGAGTACTCAGCAATCAATGAGTACTTCCAGGCGCAGGCAGGGATGGATGCTAACCTTAAATGCGGCCTCTGCTACAGTCCACTGTTGGGTGAGCGCATCAGTGTAACGGTGATTGCTACCGGTTTTAATAAGACGGAAAACGCATTTCGCGAAATCATGCCTGAAGGGGAACTTGAAATGGAGCATGTTGAAGATGCTGAACAGCCCCATTTTGTGGGTGAGGAATTGAGTGAAGAGGAAGATGAACTGAAAAAAAGACAAAGAACAATATTTGACCAACTCGATGATGACAGTGGTCGTGATACTGATCATGCCCACCGCATCAGACGCATGCGGGAGCTGCATGATAAGTCGATGGGCGGGAATATTGAAGAAATGGAAAAGGTGCCCGCCTACAAAAGAAAAGGGGTCAGGCTTGAAGATACACCGCATTCTTCTGAAAGTAATTATTCTAGATTTTCATTGATTGAGGAAGCAGAGAAAAAACCAGAATTGAGAAACCTCAATTCTTTTCTGCACGATCACGCAGATTGAGCAAAGAAAAAGTTGTGGCATTCATGAGGGCCGCAGTTACTTCTCATAACTCATGGACAGGTTAGGCACAAGCCCCGGTATTACCGGGGTTTAGTGTTTTACAAGGGATTCAATATTCTTCATGCAACTTTTACATTCCCCGAGAAGATCATTCACTATCTTTGATATACTTTATTATGGAAAGAGTTTTTAAAGAACTGGGCATTCAGCCCAACAATGAAAGTATGTGTACCGGAACCCTTTGGGTTACACCTTTGGGGTCAGACAACCGACAGATCATTTCCCCCGTAGATGGGCAACATATTGCCAGCGTGGTCTATGCCACACAATCTGAATACGAGCACGTAATGAAAGTGAGTGCTGATGCCAAAGTGTATTGGAAAAATATACCTGCGCCTGCAAGGGCTGAGGTGGTTCGCCAGTACGGTCTTAAACTCCGGCAAAAGAAGGAATGGTTGGGGCGTTTGGTTTCTTATGAAATGGGGAAAAGTTTACAGGAAGGCCTGGGTGAAGTGCAGGAAATGATTGATATATGTGACTTTGCTGTAGGTCTATCGCGACAGTTGTACGGGCTCACCATGACTTCAGAAAGACCTTCACATCGCATGATGGAACAATGGCACCCTTTGGGTACGGTTGGCATCATTTCGGCATTTAACTTTCCGGTGGCAGTTTGGAGCTGGAATATGGCCATTGCCGCGATTTGCGGAAATGTAACCATTTGGAAACCCAGTGAAAAGACCCCCTTGTCTGCAATTGCCTGTTTTCAAATACTAAAAGATATTCTCATAGAAAATGAATTGCCTGAGGGCATTTTTAATTTATTGATTGGAGACGCCCGCATTGGTGAAATGATGGCCCGCGATGAACGCATGTCACTGCTGTCTGCCACCGGCTCTGTGCGCATGGGCAAAAGGGTAGGTCAGTTGGTGAGTTCCCGTCTTGGCAAGGTATTGTTGGAATTGGGAGGAAACAATGCAGTTATCGTTTCAGAGCATGCAAACATCGATCTGGCTCTGAAGGCCGTTGTTTTCGGAGCAGTGGGCACAGCCGGCCAACGCTGCACAAGCACGCGCAGAGTGATTGTGCACGAGCGCGTCTACGAAGCTTTCAAGGGCCGTTTACACCAGGCTTATCAGTCGTTGAAAGTGGGCAATCCGTTGGAAGAGGGGGTACACATGGGGCCGTTGATCGATCAAGATGCTGCGAGAAGTTACGAGCAAGCACTGCAGGAGTTGGAAGATTGTGGCGGTGAAGTAATCTATGGAGGAGAGGTACTAAAAGATGCCGGTTTTGAATCGGGTTGTTATGTTTTGCCAACCCTCGCAGAAGCCATGAATCATTACAGCATTGTGCAAAAAGAAACATTCGCCCCCATCTTATACCTAATGCGATACAACACCATCGAAGAAGCCATTGCCATGCAGAATGATGTGCCACAAGGCTTGAGTTCCGCGATCTTTACAGACAACCTGCAAGAGGCCGAATATTTCCTTTCTGCGGCAGGTTCTGATTGTGGAATTGCCAATGTGAATATCGGCACGAGCGGGGCAGAGATTGGCGGTGCATTTGGCGGTGAAAAAGAAACAGGTGGAGGCAGAGAATCTGGGTCTGATGCATGGAAACAATACATGCGCAGACAAACCAATACGGTGAATTATGGCAAAGATTTACCCCTTGCACAAGGGATTCGTTTTGATATTTGAAAAATTAATTTTAGCTTGCTGACAATAAAATGACATAACCTTCGTTCCCATGGACTCAAAAAAAATCACACGTTTTGCGATTTTGATCTTTAGCGTGTTTCTGTTCATTCAGGTTTTTATTGCAGCAATTACTTATCAAATGTGGCAGAATTATGAGCATGAGTCTGGGGAAGAGTGGAACATACATTTTGCCGTGGGTGTTTTCATAGCACTTGGGGGCATCATCACTTTTGTATTGGTCTATGCCCAAGCGCTGATTAATTTGAAATCGGCAGACGCCCATGACCAAAGAATATCGACCTACAAAAACGCCAACATTGTCCGAAATATGCTCGGTTTGATTCCTGCGGGAACGGCCTTTTCGGGCGTTTGGATGACGGGATATTGGCCGTTCTTTATCATCATGGCCGTTTCGCTTGTGATGCAACTGGTTTATTGTCCCACCGAAAAAAGAGTTCGCAGAGAAATGAATTTGAGATAAGCAGGCCCCTGAGATGCTGATGAGGCGATGGGCTCGTGCACCAAATTAGGCGGGAGATGAAAAGGCTGCGTATGGCTGTACATTTATTAAAAATGCACTTCAACTTCCGTCAAGGCAATTCATTCGATTGAAGTTTATGGCATTTTAGTAAAAAGAGATACCGTGTTTTAGCTCAGATATTAAAGGTGCTCTTCAATGTAGTCAATCAAAGAATGAATCACTTTGATATGAATTTCCTGTGCACGGTCGGCGTATTTTGAGTGAGGCGCTCTGATTTCCACATCGCAAACACCGGCCATTTTTCCGCCGTCTTTACCACTTAATCCAATGATTTGTATGCCCATTTTTCGGGCAGATTCAATGGCCTTCAATACATTGGCTGAGTTGCCACTGGTGCTAATTGCCAGCAGTACGTCTCCTTCTCTTCCGATGCCTTCCAAAAAACGGCTAAATACGTACTCATAGCCGTAATCATTTGCCACGCAAGCCATATGCGAAGCATCGCTCAGTGCAATGGCTCCAATTGCTGGGCGATTATCCCGATATCTACCGGTCAGTTCTTCGGCAAAATGCATGGCATCACAGAGAGAACCTCCATTGCCGCAACTCATGATTTTACCCCCATTTTTCAGGCTTTGAACCATTAGTTGTCCGGCTTTTTCAATGGCAGTGAAGTTATTTTCATTTGCCAGAAACTCACTGAGCACCTGTTGTGCTTCTTCGAAATGCGATCTTACGCTCATGGTCTATTGTTTTTGGGCAAAGGCTTCAGTACCTGCATCGAGAAAGGCGATGAAATTTTCAATGCTCGGATCATATGCTTTCCCTTCTGTTAATTCTTTTTCATTGTGGTCCAACAGCACATAATAGGGCTGAGAGTTTCGGTTGTAACGCGACACTTCCATCTCGGTCCATTTCCGACCCACGGTGTTGACTTTTTTCTTCAATACCTCTGAATAATAAATCTCACCTTCAGGAAGTTTCGCCTTATCATCCACATACAGTGAGATTAAGACATAATCGTTTTCAAGACGGCGGTAAACTTCAGGATCTGACCAAACATTGTTCTCCATTTTTCTGCAGTTTACACAAGCCCACCCGGTGAAGTCAATCATCACAGGTTTGTTTACTTTTTTTGCATAGGCCAAGCCAGTTTCATAGTCATGAAAACAAGGGAGCCCCAATGGGCAATGCTCGCGATCTATGCCTGCTGCCAATTCTTCGGCGCGCTGCGTGTTGTCAAGGGAGCCTGTTTCAGAGCCTTTCTCAGATCCAAGCTTCCAACCTTCGGTATAAAAATCCGGTGGAGGAAATGCGCCGATCAGTTTTAGAGGAGCGCCGAACATACCCGGAACAAGATAAATCACAAAGGCAAAAACCACAATGGCCATCAAACCGCGCCCTATGCTCACAAACTCCAAAGGACTGTCGTGCGAGAATCTGATTTTCCCAATCAAATACAAGCCCAAAATGCCAAATATGGATACCCAAAGGGCAATGAAAACTTCTCGTGTGAGAATCCCCCAATGGTAAGCCAAATCAACATTTGACAGGAATTTAAGCGCAAAGGCAATTTCCAACAATCCTAGAACGACCTTCACAGAATTGAGCCATCCACCGCTTCTAGGCAAGGTATTCAGCCATCCCGGAAAGGCTGCGAAAAGCCCAAATGGTAAAGCCAGGGCGAGTGCAAAGCCGAACATGCCCATTACCGGACCTAATACTTCACCAGAAACTGCGGCTTGCACGAGCAAGGTGCCTATGATGGGGCCGGTGCAAGAAAATGAGACCAAACTCAGCACAAAAGCCATGAGAAATATTCCCAAAATGCCGCCTTTCTTTTCGGCAGTGGCATCAAGTTTATTGGCCCAACTGCTTGGCAAGGTGATTTCAAACGCACCAAGAAATGATATCCCAAAAATGATGAGCAGCACAAAAAAGAAAAGGTTGAACCAAACGTTGCTCGACATTTGATTAAGCGTGTCAGCGCCAAAAATGGCCGTTACCAAATAACCCAGTGCCACATAAATCACGATGATGGAAACCCCATAGAGCACCCCATTGCTTATCCCTTCAGCCCTGCTTTTACTTTTTTTGGTAAAGAAACTTACAGTTAATGGTATGATCGGAAAAACACAAGGCGTTAGCAATGCAGCAAATCCTCCGAGAAACCCGAGAATGAAGATGCGCCAAATGGATAATCCTGTTGTTTCATCGTCTTGCAAGCCCTCTTTCTCGGAGCTTTCATGGCCTTTTTGCAATGAATCAACCTTTTCAACATTCGGGTTACTATCAGCGCTCGCCGGGCTTTCTTCCGGTGATGTTTGAGCGGTGTCATCCGATACTGATGAGGTGGGTTCTTCCTCGGTCGTTGATGCTGCAGGCTCCTGATCAATGCCCATTGATGCCTGCAAAGGCATGACCTTGAGTTTGGCATTCTCAAACTCATAATCGTGTTGAACACAAGCTTCATCTGAACACATTTGGTAATGCATGGCACCACTGATGCTGAAGTTTTCTTTCAGCACCCTTAGCTTTTGACGGAATTCAGCTTTCTTCTTAAATATTGAAATATCGCACTGAAAAATGTCATCGAACTTTTTCTTGGGGTTCGTAGGAATGGGCTTGCCCACCAATTGGTAGGTGCCATTCTCTTCAAATGCAAAGGATGCCGGTTCAGCACCGAATTCACACAAGAAATCGTTGCTGTAAACGTAATATGGTTCTGGTACGGGTGCAGTAAATACCAGCTCCACAAAGTCACCCACCATCACCTCTTTCTTTGAAAAGGAATGACTCCAATCTGCAGGTGGGATCATTTGTGCGTATGCGCTGTTGAGCAGAAAAATTATACCGAGTATGCTGTAAATAAATCTTGTCATGTATTGCATTTCTGCCTCAAAATAACGCCAAAAGAATGAGAAATATGGTTAATGGCATGTCTGTTGACGGCAATTAAGTGTCTTTCATTGAATTGAATGCTCGACATCACGCATTTCGTTTACAGAAGTATACAGGGTGAACAAATCATCGAAGCGAATGATGCCCTGCAAACTAATTTTGCAACATGTTAAGAACGGTCGGCTCCTTCTATATGGTCTTCTTATGCTCTTTGCTTGCCCTTGCTCAGGCCCAGGATAAGTATAGCCCGGAAGATTATATTTTGAAATATCGCGATTTTGCGGTCATTGAAATGCATCGCAGTGGAGTGCCCGCCAGCATCACCATGGCGCAGGGTATCCTTGAAAGCAGCAGCGGAAACAGCCGATTGGCAAGAGAAGGAAACAATCACTTCGGTATAAAATGCAAGAGCGATTGGACCGGAAGAACCATTTATGCCGATGATGATGCCCCCAATGAATGCTTTAGAGCCTATAACAGCGCCATTGAGAGCTATAAAGATCACAGTGAATTCTTGAAATCCAACTGGCGTTACCAAACATTGTTTGACTTGGATCGAACGGATTACAAGTCATGGGCAGAGGGCTTGAGAAAGGCGGGATATGCCACCAATCCAAAATATGCCAATATCCTGATCAACCTCATTGAGCGCTACAGTCTGCACCATCTTGATTTGTTGCCTTTGCCGGAACAAACGCAGGCCCGTGTTCAGATTAAAAACAATGAAATACCCGCAGTGTATGTCGAAGATGGAGAAAACGCACAAAGCATTGCTGAGAGAAACGGCTTGCGCGAACGCCATATTTACAAGTACAACGATCTGCCGGAAGGCAGCAGTCTCAAGGCCGGCGATATCGTTTATCTACAACCCAAAAGACGCCGGGGATCTGCAGAAGAGCACCTTGTTCAGGCGGGTGAGAATATGTATGACATCAGCCAAATGTATGGCATCAAATTGAAGCACCTGTACAAAAAAAATAGGATGGAAAACGGCCTGGAACCCAAACCCGGCGAAGTGTTGTATTTGCAGAAAAAACGAGATAAAGAGGATGTACCCCAAACGTCGGATAGTGTGATACGAGCAGAAGAAAGTCAAAAAGAAGAACAGAAGTTTGTGAATCCCAATCAGGTGAAATCAAAGCTTCCGGAGCAAGAAGATGCCAAGACGCAAATTGAAAAAATAGATGTTCCCGAATACCACATTGTTCAGGCAGGAGATAACATCTATCGAATTGCAGAGCGCTATCATGTCTTGGAAGAAGACCTCCTCATTTGGAATCGTATCAATGCCGTTGAACTGAAAATAGGGATGAAAATATACCTGAATAAAGAGGCTGCTGAAAAAAATGTTCAGCAGCTGAACACCTCAGGGTCACAACCGTCGAAATCCAAAGAAGACACATCCGTTGTCTATCATGAGGTGAAACCGGGTGAAACCGTTTATCGCATTTGCAAAATGTATGAGATCAGCCCTGAACAGCTATATGAGCTCAATGGCCTCAAAGGACCAGATATTTATGTTGGCCAAAAGCTGAGGGTGAAATAGTTGCGACTGATATTGCTCAGTTGCCTTCTGTTTTAGCCGCTTCTGTTCTTAAATTTATGGCATGAAAATCACCTTCGCTCTTTTTGCTATCATGCCCCTGCTTTTTGCATGTCGTTCTCATTCTTCACAACCAACGGTCGAGAATCTCGATCTCAAAAGGTACATGGGAACTTGGTATGAAATAGCGCGCTTCGATCATTCATTTGAACGCGGCTTGTCTGCGGTTACCGCAACTTATAGCTTGCGTGAAGATGGTAAAATTAAAGTGCTTAATGAGGGATACAAAGGTGGCCTGAATGGAAAAAAATCGCAAGCAGTAGGGAAAGCCAAGCAGCCCAATCCCGATGATCCCGGCAAGTTAAAAGTGAGCTTCTTTGCTTTCTTCTATGCCGATTACTGGGTACTTGATCTGGACACAACCCATTACTCCTATGCTTTAATAGGAAGCCCTTCCAAAAAATACTTGTGGATTCTCAGTCGCAGCCCACAGCTCGATCCAACCATTGATCAGGCATTGCGTAAAAAGGCTGCTGACCTCGGTTATGAGGTCGACCGCCTGATAGAAGTTGAGCAGGCTTTGAAAGCAGATTAATTTTTCGACTAATTTGCCACCGTGGAAAGTTCATCTACTCCATTGGCAGAGCGCATGCGTCCGCGCAAACTCGAAGATTTTGTCGGGCAGGAAAAAGTTATAGGCCAAGGCACAGCCCTTTTCAGGGCCTTGCAGGACGGACAATTGTTTTCCATCATTCTCTGGGGACCTCCCGGAACAGGCAAAACAACACTGGCAGGAATTATTGCCAATCAACTGAATAAACCATTTTATCAACTCAGTGCGGTAAGCAGCGGAGTGAAGGATGTACGAGAGGTGCTTGATAAGGCTTCACGCACACAATTCATGGGAAAAGGCGGTGCCGTCCTTTTTATCGACGAAATACATCGGTTCAATAAATCTCAACAAGATTCCCTTTTGGCGGCCGTAGAAAAAGGTTTGGTGACTCTCATTGGCGCCACCACTGAAAATCCCGGCTTTGAAGTGAATGCGGCTCTTTTGTCGCGTTGTGAGGTTTATGTGTTGGAGTCGCTTCCGCAAGAAGCCTTGAAAAAACTCGTTGAACGGGCAATTTCAGAAGATGTGCTCTTAAAGAACCGAAAGATCGTTGTGAAAGAATGGACGGAGTTGCTGCGATGCTCTGGTGGAGATGCGAGAAAGTTGCTCAATAACCTAGAAATTGTCGCTGGCCGTGATGCGCATCTTCAAATAACTGATGCACTGGTTCTGGAGCGTTTGCAAAAGCGCATTGCGATGTATGACCGTTCCGGAGATCAACATTATGATATCATTTCTGCCTTTATTAAATCCATACGCGGCAGCGATCCCAATGCAGCGGTATATTGGCTCGCGCGAATGATTGAAGGAGGGGAGGACCCCAAGTTCATAGCCCGAAGGCTCATCATACTCGCATCGGAAGATATCGGATTGGCCAATCCTACGGCCTTGGTTATTGCCAATAATTGTTTCATGGCTGTTGAGCGAATTGGCATGCCCGAGGGGCGCATAGTTCTTGCACAAACCGCCATTTATCTGGCAACTTCGCCCAAAAGTAATGCTTCTTACATGGCCATTGGAGCAGCACTCGAAGAAGTGAGAAACAGCGGCGATTTATCAGTGCCACTTCATTTGAGAAATGCCTCCAACAAGCTGATGAAGCAATTGGGATATGGCGAAAATTATGTGTACGCACACCATGCACCGGGACACTTCGCCAATCAGGAATATCTGCCTGAAGAGCTTAGCGGTAAAGTGTTTTATCAACCTTCATCCAACAAGCGTGAAAATGAGAACCGTGTTTTTCTCCAAAACCGCTGGAAAGACAAATACAATTATTAAATCAGAGCACATCGCGATGGTAGCCGGGGGCGATTTCTATGCACCGGAAAATCTCTCATAGAAAGAAAACTTGAATGGGATAATCTGGCTGAAAATGTTTGATAAAATGCCGTGCATTTAAAACAATTCGGCATCCATTGATATTGTATTTTTTCAAACATTTTAATCAAAGCACATGGCCCTGAATGTACGTTACAAAGAGTCTTTTGCCAACCGCCACAACAGCGTGGATGATCTGGCTGAAAAGGAAATCCTCAAAGCTATTGGTGAACCATCGGTAGAATCGCTGATCAATAAAACCATTCCGCCTTCCATTCGGATGGAGGGCGATTTAAAGGTTGCACCCGCCATTTCGGAACAAGAGTTTCTGAAAATGATGAAAGCCATGGCTGCTAAAAACAAAGTCTTTAAAAGCTATATCGGTCAGGGATATTACAACACCCATACCCCGGGTGTAATACTCAGAAACATTCTGGAAAATCCGGGATGGTACACCCAATACACCCCATATCAGGCGGAAATAGCCCAGGGCCGTCTCGAGGCCTTGTTGAATTTCCAGACCATGGTGATGGATTTAACAGGCATGGAAATTGCCAACGCATCTCTTCTCGATGAAGGAACAGCAGCAGCTGAAGCCATGCACATGTTCCACGCATCCAAGAAGAAAGATCAGGGCAACCGATTTTTTGTGGCAGAAGGGGTGTTTCCACAAACCCTTGAAGTGCTGAAAACCCGAGCAACACCGGTGGGAATAGAACTGGTGGTTGCCAATCCGGAAGAAGTGAATCTGGATGAATCATATTTCGGTGCCCTTCTGCAATATCCGGATCAAAATGGACAAATTACATACTTTGGTGATTTTGTAAAAAAAGCACATGACACAGGCGTTTTGGTGGTATTTGCAGCCGATATTTTGGCGCTCAGTCTGCTCACTCCTCCGGGTGAACTCGGAGCTGATGCAGTGGTAGGAAATACCCAGCGCTTTGGTGTGCCCATGGGCTATGGCGGACCCCACGCTGCATTTTTTGCCACGCATGAAAATTTCAAGCGAAACATCCCGGGGCGCATCATAGGCGTATCGGTAGATGCTGATGGCAATCCTGCTCTCCGTATGGCTCTTCAGACCCGTGAGCAACACATCCGCCGCGATAAAGCCACTTCCAATATTTGTACTGCTCAGGTGTTGTTGGCCATCATGAGCAGCATGTACGCTGTTTATCACGGCCCCTCTGGCTTGCGTGCCATTGCAGAGCGCGTGCATGGCTTGACGCGATTGCTTGAACTCAACTTGCAAAAATTGGGTTACATACAGAAAAACACGGCTTATTTCGATACGCTTTTTGTCGAATTGCCAGATAGCAATCAAAGTCCCCTTCGTCAAAAAGCCTTGGATGCAGGTGTGAATTTCCGTTACACCCAAAGTGGCATTGGTATTTCTCTGGATGAAACCACCAGGATAGAAGATGTTGAGGAAATTCTAAAAATATTTGCGGAAGCCAAAGGTGAAGCCTATTCTTTCAGCGAAGAACATGTGAGTCTAAACTGGGAGACAGAATTGCAGAGAACATCGCTTTATCTGACCCACCCGGTGTTTAATTCGTACCATACAGAGCATGAAATGGTGCGCTATATCAAGAGACTGGAAAGCAAAGATCTTTCAATGGTTCACAGCATGATCAGCCTCGGAAGCTGTACCATGAAACTGAACGCAACCACTGAAATGATCCCTGTAACATGGCCCGAGATGAACCAGCTTCATCCATTTGTTCCGATCGATCAGGCAGCAGGATACACCCAAATGCTTAATGAATTAAGTCAGGATCTGGTAGAAATTACCGGCTTTGCAGGTATTAGCCTGCAACCCAATTCAGGAGCACAGGGAGAATACGCCGGTTTAATGGTAATCAGAGAGTATTTCCGTCAAACCGGTCAGGGACATAGAAACATTGCTTTGATTCCCTCTTCTGCCCATGGAACCAACCCCGCCAGCGCCGTGATGGCAGGAATGAAGGTGGTTGTGGTGGCTTGCGATGATGAGGGTTATATTGAATTTGAAGACCTAAAGAAAAAAGCAGAACTCCATCGCGATAATCTGGCGGCTTTAATGGTAACCTATCCTTCAACCCATGGGGTTTATGAAGAAAATATCAGGGAAATCACTCAGCTGATACACGATTGTGGTGGCCAGGTGTATATGGATGGCGCCAATATGAATGCACAGGTAGGACTCACAAGTCCCGGACTCATCGGTGCAGACGTATGCCATTTGAATTTGCACAAAACTTTCTGCATTCCTCATGGTGGGGGAGGACCGGGTATGGGCCCGATCTGTGTAGCCAAACATTTGGTTCCTTACCTTCCAGGTCACTGCGAAGTGCAAACCGGCGGTGAACACGCCATGAGCTCAATTTCTGCTGCACCTTTTGGTAGCACAAGTATTTTGGTAATTTCTTATGCCTACATCAAAATGATGGGGCCTGATGGTTTGAAAAAGGCAACTGAAACAGCCATTCTCAATGCCAACTACTTGCGTGCACGTTTGAAAGGTCATTACGATACCCTTTACAGCGGTAAAAACAACACGGTGGCTCATGAAATGATCATCGATACCCGTGGGTACAAGCAAACAACCGGAGTGCAGGTTGAAGACATTGCCAAGCGTTTAATGGACTATGGTTATCACGCTCCAACTGTATCGTTCCCGGTGGCAGGAACCATGATGATCGAGCCTACTGAAAGTGAAACCAAAGAAGAATTGGACCGTTTCTGTGATGCCCTCATCTCTATCCGCGAAGAAATCAGAGCCATTGAAGACGGTGTGTATACCCAAGAGGATAATCCCCTTAAAAACGCACCGCACACAGCAAAGCACGTTACGGCCGATGAGTGGAATCACACCTACAGCCGTCAAACCGCAGCCTATCCGCTTCCTTTCCTGTCGGAATTCAAGTTCTGGCCTTCAGTGAGCAGGGTAGACAACACCTACGGCGACAGAAACCTGGTATGTGCCTGTTTGCCGATGGAGGCGTATGCTTCGGAATAATTGAGATAACTCTGCAGGAGCCAATGTCCTGTAGGAAGCATCCTTTCATCTGATATTTCATCAGATCAAAAGAAGTTCAATGATTCACAATGCATATTGTGGTATTATTGCTCATCTTTGAAACATGACGCTTGCAGCCATCATTATTTTATTGCTCATTGGTTTTCTGCTTTTACTAGTAGAGCTGCTGATTACCCCGGGTATCGTCGTTGGAAGTTTTGGCTTGCTATGTATGCTGGTGGCCGTGTATATGACTTTTGATGCTTATGGCACAACAGCAGGCGGATGGGTGCTCGGCGGGACCGCTGTACTCAGTTTGTTCATGGTGGGTTTTGCACTTAAATCCGGCATATGGGATCGCATGGCAAGCAAAGATCAAATCACCGGTAGGGTCAATGTCATTGAAGAGGATCGAATCAAAATTGGCGATCGCGGGATGACCCTTTCTGCACTTAGGCCATCAGGCAATGCATTTATCTCCGGTCTGCGGGTTGAGGTAGCTACGCAAGGTGAAGTGATCGATACCCATCAGGAGGTAGAAGTGCTCAAAATCGAAAATAATCGTATAATCGTTAAAAAAACATCATAAATGGAACCCTTAATTTTTATTGTACTGATTCTGGCTGTCATTGTCGGAATTGTTGTTTTCTTCTACTTCATTCCTGTAAATCTCTGGTTTACTGCCGTTGTTTCGGGGGTGAGGGTCAGTATTCTGCAACTCGTTCTGATGCGCATCAGAAAGGTGCCTCCTTCTTTGATCGTAAATGCGATGATCAATGCCACCAAAGCCGGTCTGAAGGTAACCATCAATGATGTCGAGACGCATTATCTGGCGGGTGGAAATGTGAACAATGTGATCAGGGCACTCATATCTGCCGATAAGGCCAACATTCCATTGAATTTCAATATGGCAACGGCCATTGACCTTGCAGGTAGAGATGTTTCAGATGCGGTTCAGCTTTCTGTAAATCCTAGAGTTGTAAATACCCCACCGGTTGCGGCTGTGGCCAAGGATGGTATCCAGCTCATTGCCAAAGCGCGTGTTACGGTTCGGGCAAATATCCACCAGCTGGTGGGTGGTGCAGGTGAAGAAACCATTCTGGCCAGGGTAGGTGAGGGGATCGTTACGAGTATAGGTTCTTCGATTGACCACAAACTGGTTCTGGAAAATCCCGATAAAATTTCAAAGGTTGTTTTGGCCAAAGGTCTCGATGCGGGTACTGCTTTTGAAATTCTGTCGATTGACATTGCAGATATTGATATCGGAAAAAACATAGGTGCGACCCTTCAGGCTGATCAGGCAGAAGCTGACCTCAAAGTGGCCAATGCCAAGGCAGAGGAGCGAAGAGCCATGGCGGTAGCTGCTGAACAGGAAATGAAAGCAAAAGCGCAAGAGGCCCGTGCGAAAGTGATTCTTGCAGAAGCTGAAATACCCCTCGCAATGGCTGAAGCCTTCAGAACGGGTAACCTTGGAATCATGGATTATTATCGCATGAAAAATATTGAGGCGGATACCGATATGCGTGAGAGCATTTCCAAAACACCAAAAGACAGCAAAAAGAAAGATTAACGGCTGTTAGATTGTACATCGAAAGGTGGGAGAAATACCCGCCTTTTTTTTATGCAAGTTTTTGCTGGATGTCTTCACAGATTCGGGCGGTTTCATCATAAATCACTCCGAGTATCCCCCCTGTTTTAAACAAGTCAAAGCCTGGGAAATACAAGCCTTCCCAAAGACCTTTTCCCACGCAATACAAGGGGTTGCCGTGTTCATCCAGATAACTTTCTATCCCTGGTATGAACTCCTGTAAAGCCGACCTGTAACCCGTGCAGAGAATGATGCTGTCAAAGGTCCGGCTGCGGCCATCTTCGAATATCACTCCGTTCTCTTCAAAACATTCAATACCCGGAAAAACCTTAATCTTCCCATCTTTTATGGCTTTGGCAGTCCCTAAATCTATAACGGGCGTTTTTCCTGTTTTCTGCAACTGTTCCACAGCCGGAAGCTCAGGTTTTTGAATGCCATATTTTGCCATATTCCCGATGCTGAAGCGCTGAACCATTGCTGAAATGGCCCGTGCCAGCGGAGCAGGAAGTTTTTCAAGCAATAGGGCACTTTCCTGTGTTGCGCGCCCCAAAAACTGCAGTGGAACCATGTTCACCGGACCGCGAACTGCTATACTTATGTCAATGCCTGCATTGCTCAAATCAAGGGCAATTTCAGCTCCGGTATTGCCCATGCCAATCACCAATATATTTTGTCCGTGAACGGAATTCGGGTTTTTATAGGCACGGCTGTGCAATACTTGGCCTTTAAAGTTTTCTATCCCCTTGAAAATTGGGATGTACGGCTTCCGATTCACCCCACTTGCCACCACCACCTGTTTGTATGGGTGCCTATCTTTTGTGGTTTGCACCATCCAGCTGCCATCATTTTTTGTGATCCCAACAACCGCCTTGTTTAGTTCCGGCGCAATGTTAAAACGATGGGCATAGTCCTCCATATAGGCAATAAACTGATCGCGCGAAACGAATTTTGGATAGTGCTCAGGAAATGTTTGATGGGGTAAGTGCGAATACTTCCTAACGGTGTGCAAATGCAGGCGATCATAATGGGCGCGCCATGAACTGGCCAAATTGGATGATTGCTCGAACCAATCGAACGGAATACCCGCTTTCTTCAATCGACCTGCCATGGCCAAACCTGCAGGGCCGGCGCCTATGATAAGGGTTTCTGCCATTGATGCAATATTAGGCATCACCTCTGAGATTCATTGCAGCTCAGGCTCCGGCTCAGAATCTCAGCCTAAATGTTCTTCAGAAATTGAAGGGCTCTTTGGTTGAAAATCTCGGGTTGTTCTACATTCACCACATGCCCGCATTCGGGAATCACAAATAGTTGAGAAATCTTATGCGACTCCAGCAATTTTTGAACGGTGGGGAGAAACATGTGGTCTTGTTCCCCCATGATGTACAAAGTGGGAACAGGAAGCTCATTGAGCCTGAAAATTGACAAAAGAGGGTGCAGCTGCCCGAGCATGGCAAACCAGCGGTTGAACTCCTTTTGATACAATTTTCGAGCCTCCCGAATGAAGAGGTGCCGCGCTTCGCGATGATTCTTGCGTGGCATGATCACAAAAGCAAATATGCGGTAGAGGATCATATAGGGTAAAACAGACTGTAGCCGCCTTCCCAGACTTACCAAAATGCGGCCCTTGGTGTTGATTTTCATAACTGCGCCACCCATGACCATACTCTTTACCAGTTCCGGATAACGATCGGCAATTTCTCTGATCAGAATGGTGCCAAGAGAAATGCCCACAAAATGCGTTTGCTGAATCTTCAAATGCTTCAACACCTGAACGACCTCATCGCTGATCATCTGAAAAGTATAGGAATGAATCTCTTGCTTCAACAATTTGATCGACTTGCCATGTCCCCGCAAATCAATCAGCAATACGTTAAAATGCTTTCTGAACTCCCTGACCTGTCTGAACCAGATGCTACTGCTGCCACCTGCACCGTGTATAAAAGTAACCCACTCCGTGGACTCATGATGGTGGTATGTGCTGTAAGAAAGCATGAACAATCAAGAACAGTTACTCTTTCAAATGGTTGACAAAGGTGCTGCATAACAGTCGATTTTCAACATTTTGCACAATGATATTTATCGGTGCTTTGATCAACTGAACAAGAGAAGAAACCTCCAATTAACCTGAGCAAGCAGCGCTACACCACCATTTTTCGTGTCCTACATCATAAATCCTACATCATACGTCCTACATCAACCTAATAGGGCCATTCGTTTCCAAGTTTCCTGAATTGTTTCAGATCATTGAAAAGCTGCATCTCAAGTCTTCTTCTTTTGATCAATTCGCTGCCTTTTATCTGATCTCCTTCGGCAGTTTTATACCATCGGTCGGGATGAATAATGGCCAAATTCAAAGCGCAGCACTTGCGAATCCCTTTTCGGATGATCCATTGTGAGCCTCTTAGAATCTTGCCGCTTTCAAGATCCACTTGCCAGCGATTCAGGGCCATGAGTTTGCAGTAGGAGGGACCGTAATGCGGCAGGGGATCGGGATCAAGCGCATGTTTGTTTACATAATCGAGCAGTACAAGCTCTTCATTGCTCTTTAGAATGATTTCTTTGTGGTCAAAGCCATCCATGATGTTGCGATCCGATCGGTTTAGCCTGATTTCAAAAGGAGCAAATTCTCCGAGATAAGGTTGAAGGATTGTGATTTGATAAAGAGATTTTATGACGATCTGCATCTCTTCTTCCGGCTGCAAATCCTTGTCTAGTTTTGTTGTCGGATCATAGAACGGGTTGTGAGCGGGATAGAAGTGCAGGCGTATTTTATTGGAGTTGGTAAGCACAACACAATGCGTAAATGAAGTGCTCAGTCCCGTATATCTCCCGATCATGCTGTCCTGATCGTAAACGCTCAGATGCAATTCCAGCGGCCGGTTGTACAGCGGATGCCCCTCTTTTTTCCCCAGCGTATCCTCCCAGGCTATGGAGTAATGATTCATCATCTGTCCCTGACCATTGTCGATCTTTCCCTCGTAAACTACCGTAAGTTTAATCATCATTTCCGGAATGATATACGGGCTGGCCCAAGAGCGGTTCCTTTCGAACTGCTGAGAGATGGCAGTTTGGGATAGTAAAAGACTGAACACAAAAAAGAATGCAATCCTGAACATTCCCGGCCTCCACTTTAGAAGTGAAGGCCCTGTGCATATGCTATTCAAAAGTCCAACTGACATCTAGGGGTATTGAATAACGACTGTATTCATATTTTCTTCTGATTTCCAAAAAGCTCTAGTCATACAGGCATGATGGAACTGCTGTTTTTCAAGAGGAATTTTAATAGGTGATTCAAGATTCATCTTTTTCCGTTCAACACAAACATAGCGCTTCGAATGCCCCTCGAAAATTAAATCCACTTCATTTTCAGGTAAGAATAAAAGGTAATCCTTCGGTCTTAGAAATTCATTTCGGGTACCTCCATAATAAAGATCTCCCCGCTTAAATTTTCTCAGCTGTTTAAAATAGAAGGTGCTATCGCCTAGTTCTTCATTCCATTGTCTTTCTTTCAAGGGAAGTTTCAGGGGGCTCCCTGATGAGTCGCAAAGAAATAGTCTGTAGGGAGATTCTTTTTCCAAAGAGTCAGAAAGCCGCACAATACAAAGGGCGCTGTAATCGTAAATGCCGCAGTGTTGGGCATTGGCAGGTGAGGCGAAACTGTAAAAAAGGAATAGGATATATGCCTTTCTCATAGAACGATTTTGTTTGGTAATATGCTGATTCGAATCGGGTTGGAAATGGTCCTGAAGTCAGATTCAAATTTCAGAGGTCTGGTTTGAGGAGGCTCAATAGGGCCGTAGTTAAGGCTTAAGTCTCGCAGGCTGTAAATGAATCCTTCGTGATCCATATAGACGTTGAGTTGAATTTCTCCACGCTTATTTGCTTCAGCGATTTTTTCTTTATCATCTATTTCAAGTCCAAAGTCTTCCGGTTTAACTTCAGGAATCGGGACAGGGATAAAGAATTCCCCCTTTTTCAGTTTGTAGAGTTTGATCCTTGGTTGCGATTGGGATTCAGCAGCGCTGGTGTGTGACCCTTGATACTTGCTGAATACGAAAGTGTCGTATAGGTTTACAAAGATGGCGTACTCAAAATAGAATCCGGTAGGTGCCTCATTCGGTCCATTCTTTTTGATCACTTGTATGCGAAATGGGTAGGATCTTGAAATTTGGCTGTCATTTGGAAGAGGCATGGGGTTGAAGCCAAAAAAAGATGAATCCACCGCACTTAAGTAGTAGTTGCCGTGATTCAGGTAACCCCGACTTTTTAGCATAGAGTCGAGTAGAATGTTACGGTGCTCTCTTGCTAAAGGGAACGCATTGGTTGGAAACTCAAGAAACAGGGTTTTATGATCGAAATACAGCTCATTTTGTTCCTGTGCTCTAAGGGGTGGAATGCAAACGGTGCCAAGCAGGAAAAGCAGGATTAAATATTTATAGCGCATGGGTTGATCCATCAATTTTCAAATCTTTTAATCGTTGAAGACAGGAAAAGGTAAATGGAGGGATGAATGAATATTGTTCAACAGAAGTTGAGCATCATCGCCCATTCATTCCTTTTCCTGATAAAATATTCATTCGCTGTTTCTCAATTCTAGCAAGGCGGCTCTTTGCTTTTTTTGCTTGGTTAAAATGGATGAGGTAGCCCCTCTGCCGGCCCGGACTCAAGTTGTTGAAAGCATGTTTCAATTCAAGATCCGTTTCAAAAACCTGTAGCAGTTCAGTAGGAATGGGCTCTGATTTGCGTTCAAGCTCGAGCTTCTGACCGGATTGTTCAATTTCAATCGCTTGCAGCATGAATGCTAAGATGGCTTCGCGATGCTCTTCTATTTGCTGCGGGGAGGTGAAACGCAATTGCCTTGTGGCTTCTGATCGCTCTCCTGGTTTCACCAACAACTGTTGCGGATCTTTTAATAGAGCGCCTTTAAAAAAAGCAACGCTGGCGTAATGCTTGAATGCAGTGACGATGAATACGTTTTTCCCATCGATGGTGTAGCAAGGTTGCGACCATTTATAGTCTTCCTGTAGGCCGCATGATAATGCCATTTTTCTGAGCAGTTGCAGTTCAGATGGCCAATGGTGCACCTTGCATTGGGGTGTTTGGTAGTATTTGCATCGGCCGCAGCCATATTGTAGGTACAAGTCAACCTCGGGGTTCATAGAAGGTGCAAGCTAAAGAGGAAATTTAGCATTTTTTCATCCGCTCATAATTTTCGTCGGCAACAAAGAGAGCTACTTCTTTTTGTTGCTGCAACGCAGGCAGGCCTTTTGTATCCGTCAATGGTATAAGAAAGTTCGTAGCATCCGTAAGGCTTTTAACCATTGTTTTAGCCCGGTGTATTTATCCATTTCACGGCTGCACTGCCAGACCCTTTATCCCGCTGTGCGGTTATCTCTTCGATAGTGGTTTTGTACAATTTTATTTAGGAAGATTTCAGTGTGATGGCATTCAAACCAAAGTGGAATTTTCAGTTCGCCAAACAAAGAGGTTCCACCCCCTAAAAGCACAGGTATTTGGGTGATGATCATTTCATCGATCAAGTCTTCTTGCAAAAATGATTGTATGGTTTTGCCCCCGTCAATATAAAGGCGTCTATATCCCATCAGGTGAATGTCTGCAAGCACTTTTTTGGGTGCGCCGCTGATTAGTCTGGCATGCGAAGAATATGCCTGGGGGATTACTTTCATCCGATTACTAAGCACAAATACAGCTTTCTCATAAGGCCATTCGATGTCAAAGCTGCACACCATCTCAAAGGTCTTACGCCCCATAAGAATGGCGTCAATATTTTTCATAAAGCCCGCATAACCGAGGTCATCTTTATTTGGATTCGGAAATTGAGAGAGGTAGTCGATGCGGTTGTTTCGGTCCGCAATATAGCCGTCTAGGCTGGTGGCAATGAAAATACTGTTCAGGGGGGTGTTTTTCATGTTTTTGATACTAAATAATTGATTTCAGTCCAATTTGGATGGCCGTGGCCAGTCCAATCAGCAGGATGAAAAGGAGTGAAACATTTCTAAACTTTTGCTGCGGCAGGAAATTCAAAACTCTTTTTCCCAGATACGTGCCCACCAGACCAATGGCAAATAAGAATGGAATGTATTTCAGATCGTGGTCATGGATATAACCATTTTGATAGTAGACAACCGTTCTGCTGGAATCAATCATGAGATCGATAAATGCCGAAGTGGCAATGAAGGTGTTTTTCTTGAGGTTGAATGCAGCCATGGTCAAGCCTCGAATGGCACCTCCGGTTCCTAGTAAACCAGCCGAAAAGCCTGAAAGCGAACCGCCAATCCATGCGTTTCTTGTTGTAGGCGACACCGATAGCCTTCGTTTTAAAAGAAAGAGCAGACTGAATGAGATTAAAAAAGCAGAGAGACCAACTTCGAGAAATTCATTGTTAACATATTTCGATAAATACCCGCCAAGAACCACAAAAGCCACCGAAGGCAAACCGATGGTAAAAAGCAACCTTTTGTTCAATCCTTCTTTGAACAAGGCAATCTTACTTAGGTTGCTTGAGAGATGGTAAACCGCTGTAAGCCCAAGAACTGAGTGATAGTCGAAATAGAAGTTGCCAATAGGAACGAAATAGACCGAAGATCCAAAGCCGCCAATGGTTCCGATGATTTCGGCCAAAAGAGCCAATAGCAGAAATATGAGATTGAAGTTATTCATCCACGTCTGCTCAAAAGTAGCTCAATCGATTGATGTTCGCCATCATTACAAACGACATTTATACTGATTTGGTGATGGTCATTTTGGTGCAAAAAAAAGTCTAACTGGTACAAGGTGGTTAGCAATCTCACTTGGATCACTCCCTCCGAATCTTTAGCGATGCATTACAACTTAATTTTTAGTCAAAGCTGTTTTTTCGAATTGGTTGTGTACTAGAATGATGAGTAGACCGTATAAAACGGCAACAACTATAAGAATTGTACTGATCAATCCTGATACACCAAAGGATAGCCTTATCAGAATGGTTGAAACAATAAAACCTGAATTTCTAATAATCTTATGAAATTCATCTGTGTAAAAGAAAGAAACTAGCAATAGAATAACGTCTACCAATATCAGTATGGTAAAGAATTCATCGAAAAACAAGTTGTTAATTTTATCGAGAGAAGGAGGGCTGGTGGCTGAAAACGAAATTTCCTTAAACCAGTTGATTAATGTAATTAATGCCAAAGTGAAAAAGACCGGTACCAAGGTGGTGGCAATGAGTCTTTTTCTTTTCACAAACCTCTGAACGCTCGAATCGCTGCTCAAATCGCTTTTAATGGAAAATCGTTTGCCTTGTTTTTGAAACTGAAAAATCAGATAAAACAAGATCATTGAAGCCAGCATGTCGTAAGTAAATTGCAAGTCTCCTTTAATTTCAAACCAATTGGTTGTGAGTTCTAAGGCAGATAGGTCTTTAAAGAGTTTGCGGATAATAATGAGCGTGATGATTTCATACTGCTTGGTGAGATAAGTCGTAAATGACCTTGGTAAATAGTAAATTAACAGGTAAACCTCATAGACAAGGATAAAAGAAAAAGGGGTATAAATGGCAGAGACCGGATTGTTAAACAAAATGGAACCCGGAAACAAGTGAAACATCCCCCATTGAGTGCAGTAGATCAATACAAGGTGCACAAAGAAGCTGAAAAGAGCGACGTATAAAATCAATTTTTCAATTCGACTTTTTGTCTTCTCCGAAAGCAATAAAGTATGTAGCTGCTCTAATATCACTCGGTTTTATGCTGATGCCCGATGGGGTTTAATCACTAAACTATTTAGGTTTGGCTATGAAACATGGCCATAAATGGAAACATAAAGATAACAGAATATTATTGAAAAAAGGCATCCATTAAATATTATATCCATTCATATGAAATGGGGATAGGAAATTCTATTGTCATGTATCGTTCTTGATATATTTATCGACGTGCAAAAGAGGAGCATAACATTTTCACTTATTTGAAGACCTATTGGAATATTTTCTGCGAATGCCTACTAATTCTTTCTTAAACTACATTCCAGTCTTCTACATCGGAGGTTCCGCACCAACGGAGGTCAAAAAACTTTACTAAGTTTTTTGTTTTTGCTTCTTGGCACTTGGGAACAAAATGTTGTTTAAAATGAGTCGATAGCCGGGCGAATTGGGATGCAGTGCCAAATCAGTTGGGGGTTCACCCACCATGTGCTGATAATCTTCAGGGTCATGCCCTCCGTAAAAGGTCCAGGTGCCTTTGCCGATGGTTCCATGTAAATAGCGCACCTCGCCAAGGCTTCGATTCTCACCCATAATGGTGGTGCTACTTTTTACAGTGGAAGCTCTGAAGGCGGTGGTTTGTCCCATAAATCCTTTGATCACCCTTTCGTGGTTCTGGCACAGTATGGTGGGCACAATATCCCATTTGGCGCTGAAGTCGTTCAGAACAAACATGTCGTTTTCTTCCCGCACATTGCGCTCTTGTGGCTGCATGTCGATATTGCTGTATTCGTACTCGTAAGGATCGCGGGAGATGTTGAAGTCTTTAAATGCGAAGGTTTTATTGAAATCGAGTTTTTGTTGTGCGTTCGGGTCTGCCGCATCTCCGTCGAACATGCTCTCGCAAATATCCACACCATCTGCTGCCAGCGCAATGTCATAGGTGTCTGTTGCCGAGCACATGGCAAAAAGAAATCCTCCACCCAGGGTGAAATCTCTGATTTTTTTTACCACTGCCAGTTTCATCTCTGATACTTTGCTGTAGCCATGTTTGGCAGCCATGGCTTCCGACTCTGCTACCTGTTCACGATACCAAGGGGCATTTCGATAGGCTCTGTAAAATTTGCCGTATTGTCCGGTGAAATCTTCGTGGTGCAAATGCAGCCAATCGTACATCGGTAGTTTCCCATCCAGCACTTCATCATCAAATATCACATCATAGGGGATTTGTGCATAGGTGAGCACCATGGTAACGGCATCATCCCACGGTTGGGCGGTCTTGGGGCTGTAGACTGCAATCTTTGGTACCTTAAGCAGCTTCACCACGTTCATGTTCACCACCGGACTTGCAATTTCTTCCAAGATACCTGCCGCTCGGCTCTCGCTGATTACTTCGTATCGAACCCCTCTGATTTTTAACTCTTGTTCAAATTGATCAAACTGAGGGAACATGAAACTACCGCCACGGTAATTCAGTAGCCATTCTACTTCAATGTCATGCTCCAGAATGAAGTAAGCCATTCCATAGGCCTTGAGGTGATCACTTTGTTTTTCATCCATAGGGATGAGCAGGCGAGTAGCCTGAAGTTGACCACTGACTGCAATGAAAAGCAGCAGCGCGAGTAATTTTATCCATCCTTTCTTCATGCGTTCATCCATTTATACCCCATCATAACGAATAAAATACCGAGCACAATGCTCAGACCAATGTAAATAAGCATTGATCCAATGGCCTCTTCTCTCAGCATTTGATAGCTTTCCCAGCCAAATGCCGAAAAGGTGGTGAAGCCTCCCAGAAAACCGCTTACCATCAGCGGCGCCCAGCGCTCCATGCCGTTTTTGGAAATCCATCCCATCGCCAGCCCTATAAACAAGCATCCGAGCAGATTTACACTGAGTGTAGCCCAAGGAAAACGGGCTTGAGAAATGCCTGCGATAAGTCGAGAAATGGTGAATCGCAGACTGCTTCCTGCTGCTCCTCCTAACGCAACCCAAAGCCATATGGTCCAGCTGTTACTCATGGCTCTTGGAAGGTATAGAAGTAATAATATCCGGCATTGGGCTCACCGAGTCGATCCACATACAACATGTAATACATCAAGCCACGATGGTCGTAATAATATTCGTAAGTGTTGTTGTTGTCGTCTGTGTAGCCCGCCAGTTTGCCATCTTCATAAAAGCTGTAATAGTACTTATGGTAGCTGTATTTCTCTCCGAAGGTTTCTTCACTGAACTCAGATATCTTCCCATTGGCATTCCATGTATTTACGGTTTCGTTGAGCCATACGCCTTTTTGGTTGCGTGTTTTAACGGAAAGCTCTCTCCCAATGCTGTCATAGGTATAGTAGGTGTAAAAACGAGCGGTATCCTGTCGGTAATTCCCAACCCGCATGGCGTGCATAGAGTCCGGTTTGCCCGCGCGATTGTAAAACCACAAGTTGTGTGTTTCTATCGTGTCGTTGTATCGGAAATAAATCTCATCGGTGCGTTCGATGTTGTCTTGTTCATCATAAGTGAACAAGGTGAGCGATTCTTTATCGCCATTTTGAAGGAGCAACTCTTCAGTAGGTAAATAACCATTGAAGCTGCGCTGAAGCTCTTGCTTTACATCCCAGCCGTAAACACCCAAATCCTGCCACATGTAGGTTTCATTGCCCAGGCTGTCATATTTTCTAATCTCAAACAACTGACTGTCTTTTTGGTGTTGGTATTTGAACACAATAACCCACGACTGGATTTCGAGGATGCCTTGCTCCCTTATGGTACTGCTATCCGGCAGCTGCGCGCTGAGTTCACTGAGTGATGTGAAAAGTATGATAAGCAAGGTTGCGATGTTTTTCATGAATCTATTTTGTATTTGGCAAAAGGCACACTCTCTTTCGTGGCAAATATTTTTCGGTTGTACAAATGCTGTGCCGCCCTGGCAATCATTGCCGCATTGTCTGTGCAATATTCAAAGGCGGGGATGAATGTTTCCCAACCTCTTTTCATTCCTTCCTTCTGCAGTACCTCCCTCAAAAGACTATTGGCACTTACACCACCTGCAATTCCAATGTGACTGATGCCCAGATTCTCAGCAGCCTTCGTCAATTTTTCCATGAGATACGACACAATGTTCTTTTGTACAGATGCACATAGGTCGTTTAAATGTTGCGCAATGAAATTGGGATTTTTTTCAATTTCGTTTCTCAAAAAGTAAAGCACAGAGGTTTTTAGTCCACTAAAACTGTAATTGTACCCATCTACCTTTGCTTTGGAGAACACAAAAGCATCTGGGTTTCCTTTTCTGGCGAGCTTATCCAGAACGGGTCCTCCTGGATAGCCCAGCCCCAAGAGTTTAGCTGTTTTGTCAAAAGCTTCACCGGCAGCATCATCCATGCTGTGGCCAATCACTTCCATGCTGAAGTCTTCCTGCACCACAATCAGTTGGGTGTGTCCCCCGGAAACCAGCAGGCAGAGAAACGGAAATTTCGGATATGGTGGCTCAATGAAGTGGGCAAACACATGGGCTTGCAGGTGATTCACGGCAATCAATGGGACATTCATGGCAAGGGCCGTGCTTTTGGCAAAAGAATAACCCACCAATAGGCTTCCCATAAGGCCCGGTCCCTGGGTGAAAGCAATTGCGCTTAGATCCCCTGTTGTGAGTTGCGCTTTTTTCAAAGCGGCATCCACCACTGGCACGATGTTTTGCTGATGATTGCGCGAGGCCAGCTCGGGTACCACCCCCCCAAATGGTTGATGACCAGCTTGACTGCTCACAATGTTGGAACGTATTTTGTCGTTAACAATCACCGAGGCTGCGGTATCATCACAGCTGGATTCTATGGCTAGAATGTTGATATTTGAAGCTTTCTGATGCACACCATCTGAATTGAGGTCAAAAATAGCCAAAATCGCCCTTTACAGTCTGGCCACAGTATTTCTGTTGGCCTTTACGATCATGGCAGTGATTCGATCTTCCGTTTTTCAAAACTGGGCGGTTCAAAAAGCCACAACTTACCTGCAAAAAGAACTCCTTACCAAGGTGGACATTGGCAGAATTGAATTGCGTTTTCCGGGAGTGCTTTTGTTAAAAGATCTCAGTCTGTTTGACCAGCAAGGGGATACGTTGATTCATGCAACAGAACTGAGGGCATCTTTGTATCGTTCGTATCGCGGTAAAGGAGATTTAGGATTCAATACTGTTGAATTGACCAATCCCGCTTTTTTTATGCAGAGGCGGTCGGATGGATTCAACTACAACTTTTTGATCGATTATTTCACCCCTTCTGAGCCAAATAGCACAACGAAAGCAGTTGCCATTGTAATTGATGAATTGAAATTGAATAATGGTCGATTCCTTTATCGTGATTGGCAGTATGAAGCCGGAGATTATGGCCCATTTCAAGAAAACAATATCCTGGTAGAAAATATATACACCGAGATGCATGAATTCTATCTGCTCAATGATAGCATGCATACTTTTATTCAACACCTCCGGGCTACTGAACAAAGTGGCATCGAAATCGCTTCCATGCATTCAGAAGCCACGGTTTGCCCAACGGAATTATCTTTTAAAAATCTAAGGCTCGAAACCGGGCATAGTTCACTGGCGGGGAAAGTGATTTTTAATTACGAGCATTACAATCAATTGAGTTATTTTATTGATAGTGTGGATATAAACTCAGTTCTTAATCAAAGTCGTGTTTCCAGCGAGGACCTCGCCTATTTTAGCTACGATATGGAAGGTTTTCAGGATGAGTTTTATTTAGATGGTCCAATCGAGGGAAGGGTGAACAACATCAAATCAACTGGACTCATTCTCACCTCTGATAAAATGGGTTCTTTTCAAGGCCGCATGCGTTTAAAAGGCCTTCCGGATTGGCGCACCACCTACATGAATCTGGATTGCAGAGATCTGGAAGTTAACAGTGCCCAATTGCTTTGGATGCTCGGTGGAGAATCCATGCCGGAAGAAGTAGAAAGATTGGGGAATATTCATTACCAGGGCGATTTTGTCGGTTTTTACAATGATTTTGTAGCACTTGGTGATTTGGATACGGATCTGGGGGAGCTGAGCGGTGACGTGAATTTTAAGATTGATGGTGAAGGCACTGCCGCTTATTCAGGAGAATTGAGCAGCAAAGGATTTGATTTCGGTAAAATGTATGCTTTGAGTGATTTGGGAGAAGCCGCTTTTCAAGTCCAATTGAATGGGAAGGGTTTGGAACTTGAATCGTTCGAAGTGGATCTCGATGGCAAAGTTGATCGGCTGAATTTTGCGGGATATACTTATCGTGGTATCACCCTCGACGGACAACTCGAGAATAGATTCTTTACCGGGGAATTGCGCGCAAACGATAGCAATGCCCAATTTGCTTTTGGCGGAACCATTGATCTAAATGGCCTACAACCTACCTATAACTTTTTGGCAGATGTGAAACAACTCAATCTGGGCAAACTGGGCTTTGATGATGAAAACAGTCGTGTGAGTGGGGAAATGGATATCCGAATTACCGGAAGCACTTTGGATGATTTGTTTGGCTTGGCCCGATTGCAAAAGTTAGATGTTTACAGAAACAATAAGCGATATCAGTTTACAGACATTGCTTTGCTCTCTGAAATAGCCGGTTACGAGCGAGACATCATTCTCAATTCAGAAATGCTGGAGGGGCATCTGCACGGTAATTTTCTTTTGAGTCAAGTGGATGAAGTTTGGAAGGAGTTGAGGGCCAGCTTGCTTCCTGATTATTATGATCCGCCAGTATCGCTTTCAAGTGAATTTGAATTGGACTTGGAGGCCTCAATCTACAGCGCAAATAAACTCACAGACTTGCTAGATCTTCCATTGGAATTGAGCAGCGGAGAAGTAACAGGGTTTTACAAAAGTGAGGGCAAAGAACTGGGCCTGACTTTAAGCCTGCAGAAATTGAGCTATGATCTTTTAAAGGTTTCCGATTTGAATTTGAGGGCGAACAAAGCAAAAGGAGAGATGCTGGTTTTTGAAGAATACTCTGCCGGCATCCACCTTGGCAATCGTCTGTTCAGTCGCAGATCTTCTATCCAAGGCAAGGTAGGGGGAAACCGAACCGAATTTAGCATATCCATGGCCGATAGTTCAGATCGTTTTTTCATCAATGCCAATGGTCAAACCCTTTTTGCCAATCAGGCAGTTTATCTGACCCTGAAAAATGGAAACATCCGCATTGATCAGGATGTATGGCATTTGGATAGCACCAATTCTTTAGAATATCGAAATACGACGGCTGTTTTGCGCAATTTCAATCTAAAGAGAGGAGATCAAGAACTAAGAATTGATGCGGATGTAGGGAGTGACAAACAAGAAGGTCATATCTATCTCAGCCGGTTTGATCTTTCCTTAATCAATCGATTTCTTTCAGATACCTTAGAGTCTTTCGGCGGTATTGCAAGCGGTTTGTTAAGTACGGAAAACTCCTTTAGCAGACCTCTGATCTACAGCGATTTGCTGATTGAAGATTTGCAATATCGAAAAGACACCCTGGGTGATCTTAAATTGATATCAAATACCATCACCCCTTCCCGTCCGCTTGAAATGAGTGTAACTGCTTCTGTTCAGAATGGTTTGTTGAAGGATCTCTTACTCAATGGAACCATTGATATTTCTCCAGAAGCCAATTATATGGACCTGGAATTGGAATGGAATGATGGAGATGTGCGGCCCCTGGAGCGATTTACGGAAGGCATTGCAAGCGGCTTGTCAGGCACAATCAATGCAAAGGCGCTGGTCAAAGGTCCACTGCAAGAGCCATCAATTACCGGTATGGCACAGTTTGATAACACCCATTTCACCATCGACTATCTGGGCACTGAGTACCATTTCAGTCACCGGGTGGCATTTAGCGAAAAGGAGCTCACTCTTCAAGCGGTTAAAGTGTTGGATAAAAGCGGAAATGCTGCCACTGTCAATGGGCGAGTTGATCACAACTATTTGTCAGATATCCGATACCTCATTGAAATCGACAATGTGAAAAATCTATTGTGTCTGAATACCCAAAAGGAAGACAACGAACTTTTTTACGGAACCGCTTATGCAGATGGAAGTTGTCTGATCAAAGGGGACTTGTATGATGTTGATTTTAAGATTCGGGCAAAGAGCAAAAAAGGAACACACTTATACCTGCCACTTGATTACAATGAAGAAAATGTAACCGCGGGCTTTGTGAAATTTACCGCTTTTAGCAATAAATGGGATAACGACAATGCAGCAGAGAATGAAACCAGGGGCGGTTACACCATGGATTTCAATTTGGAACTCACCAAGGATGCTGAAGTTTGGTTGATTTTTGATGAGCAGTTAGGGGACATCATCAAAGGCAGCGGAGCTGGTAACATAAAGATGGAAATGAATAGCGAGGGGGCCTTTTATATGTATGGTGATTACATCATCGACAATGGGAAATACCAGTACACTGCATTGAACTTTTTTAGCAAGGAATTCAACATTGAAAAAGGAAGTAAACTTCAATGGGATGGGGATCCTTATCAGGCACGCATAGATATTACGGCATTGAAGCGTGAAATGGCTGCGCCTTATGATCTCATGGCGGCATACTCCAATGATCAGGCCATGCTTGAACAGATGCGCAGCAATGTTCCGGTAGATTGTAAACTGGAGTTGACAGGCTTGTTGCTCAATCCCGAAATACGTTTTGATTTTGAAATCAGCGATTTGGGAGGCACCCCCAACAGTGCAATGGCCGCACAATTCAACACCATCATCCAGCAAATTAAAACAGATGCGGATGAGGTAAACCGGCAGGTCTTCAGCCTCCTGGTGCTGGGTACTTTTATTCCTCCAACTTTTGGAGAGTCAAATGCCAATACCACGGCACTAACCGGGGTACAGAACACATACCGAAACAGTGTGAGTGACCTCATTAGCAACCAGTTGAGCAATTGGATATCGCAAATAGATCCTAAATGGCAGGTGGGGCTGAATTGGCAGGCAGCAGGCGAACAAACCGCCAGAGAACTCATTGTTTCAGTGAAACGAAAATTCCTAAATGAACGGCTCGAATTTGCCGGATCTGTTGATGCGGGAAGTTCTTATAACTACACACCATATAATCTCAATCTGCGCTATAACATCAGCAGCGACGGCAGGTTTATGGTGCACGGATTTACGCGACAGGTGAATGACCCAACTTTGGGCAACATTACAAACATCACCACAACAGGGGTGGGTTTGTATTACAGAAAGCAATTCGATCGTATTTTCAGAAGAAAGAAGGAGACAACACAACAGAGCGAAGACGAAACACCATGAAGATAATTTGCATAGGACGAAATTACAGCGAGCACGCCAGGGAATTGGGCAATGAGGTGCCGGAAGAAGCGGTCGTGTTTATGAAGCCCGATTCGGCCATCCTTCGTATAGGGGAGCCGTTTTTTATTCCGGATTGGAGCGATGACATTCACTATGAAACAGAAGTGGTGGTGCGAATAGATCGAATAGGCAAAAATATCGCTGAGCGATTTGCACATAAATACTACCACCAATTCGGTTTGGGGCTCGATTTTACTGCAAGAGATGTACAGGCTAAACTCAAATCAAAAGGTTTGCCGTGGGAGAAGGCAAAGGCCTTTGACCGTTCGGCATTTATATCGGAATGGTTTGATAAAAGCGATTTTGATTTGACACAGCTGGATTTTAGCATGAAGAAAAATGGCACAATTGCACAAAAAGGCAATACATCGGATATGATGCGCTCAATTGAAGCCTTGATTGCAGAGGTAAGCAAGTTTTTCACCTTGAAAATCGGAGACATTTTGTTCACCGGTACGCCGGCAGGCGTTGGAAAAGTGCAGGCTGAAGATGTACTGGAAGGATATATACAGGATCAAAAGGTGTTTGAAGTAAAGGTGAAATAGATGGGAGCTTCTTGAAATTCGGAGTAAGTTAGGAGGTTTGGCGGTTAGGCCGTTAGGTGGGGCGTAACCTCTTAAAACAAGAATTGCTGCGCTCTGCTCCCGATTGCTATCGGGACTGCGCTCTGGGCTTCTGTGC